>NZ_CDWRCK010000087.1:0-15023 GCF_977927595.1 Frankia sp. CcWB3 | reverse complement strand
GGCGAGAGTCAGACACGCCCCCGCCCCCGCCCGCGGCCGGGGGCGCGGTGGGCCGACGGTGGCCGGTCGCGCAACGATCGGCAGAAAGATCGGTACCCGGCAGAACGATCAGCCGCGCAGCGCGTCGCCCGCCGCGACGAAGGCCGCGGACAGCGCGGCGTCCCAGGCCCGCGGAGGAGTGAGTCCCGCGTCCACCCACGACCGCCCGGAGAGCACCGCGTAGGCCGGGCGCCGGGCCGGACGGGGAAATGCCTCCGTCGTCGTCGGCGTCACCTTGGCCGGGTCCTGGCCCAGCGCGGCGACGATCTCGCGGGCGAAGCCGAACCACGTGGTCTCGCCGGCGTTCGTGCAGTGGTAGACGCCGGTCGGTGCCGCCGAGGAAGCGAGCTCGATCAGCCCCGACGCGAGATCGGCCGACCAGGTCGGCGAGCCCACCTGATCGTCCACAACGGACAGCGTGTCCCGCTCACGGGCCAGTCGCGAGATCGTCTTCACGAAGTTGCTGCCGGTCCGGCCATAGATCCATGCGGTGCGCACCACGTACGAGGCATCGGGCAGCAGGCCTCGGACAGCCTCCTCCCCGGCCAGTTTCGTCCGGCCGTATGCCGAGACGGGACCGGTAGGATCGTCGACCTCGTAGGGCTTGGCGGCCCGCCCGTCGAAGACGTAGTCAGTCGAGATGTGGATCAGGGTCGCGCCGACCTCGGCGCAGGCTGCGGCGAGGTGCGCCGGCCCCGTGGCGTTGACCGCGTAGGCGCCAGCCTCGTCCGACTCCGCCGCGTCGACGTTTGTCCAAGCCGCCGTGTTGAAGACGACCAGCCTACCCTGGGTCTTCGCGGGACGCGCCTGGTCGCGCAGGACGGCGCGCACCCGGGCCGAATCGGTGATGTCGAACTCCGCCCGGGTCAGACCGGCCCAGCCGTACACCCCGGAGTCCGGTTCCGCGGCTCGAGCCTCGAGCAGCCGGCAAAGGTCGGCCCCGAGCTGACCGGCAGCACCGGTCACGAGAAAACGCACCTTCCGAGTGTCGCAGACACCCTGACCCGCCCGGTTCAGGATCCACCCAGGATCAGCCCGTGTCGAGAAGAGGGCAACAGACAGGCGACGGTTACCCCACGCCGAGCTCGTCCGAACCTCTCACATCGGTCGTCTACGCTGGCGTCAACCATGGACGCCCCAGAACCGCCGATCATCGACCGTAGCTACACCGCCGGTCCCGCGCCTGATTCCGCGGCGGGGACCCGGCCGGCGGGGACCCAACCGGCGACCGAGGCGCGAGGCGAGGCCGCCGAGGCGGTGTCGATGCCCGGTCCGCGGCGCGTGCCGGTGTTACTGCTCCTCATCACGGCGGTTCACCTCGGCCTGCTGCTCAGCTACGCGTTCGTGTATCCGACCTGGACGGGATACGACGAGGCTCAGCACGTGGACATGGTCTACGGCCTGCAGCACGGAGTCGGCTGGCCCGCACCAGGCAAGAAGATCATCTCGACGGGTGTAGCCGCGACCTCTGACGACTTCGACCGCGGCCGCTTCCAGGACATGTTCCAGGCCGGTGGGAAACAGCGGGGCTCCCCGTCCTTCGCCGAGATCGATCCGACGCCACGCGGCCAGCGCCAGGCGTTCGACGCCCTCGGTGGGGTTACCCCCGTCGGCGACGGCCGCCTCTCCAACCAGATGGTGCAGCATCCACCATTGATCTACGTGGTCGGCGCCAGGCTGCTCGACGCCCTGCCGGGCTCCAAGCACTGGGCCTATGACCAGCAGGTCTTCGTCCTGCGTCTGTTGAACATCCTGGTGGTCGCGCCGCTGCCCCTGCTGGCATGGCTGGCGGCACGCCGCTTCGGACTGGATCAACCATCGGCTCTCGCCGCGGCGGCCCTGCCACTCGCCGTACCCGGGTTCACCAGGGTCGGTGCCACCTTCAACAATGACGGCATCCTGATGCTCGCCACCGGCGGGCTGACCGTCACCCTCGTGGGTGTGCTGCGCGGCGACATGCGTCGCCGCGCAGCCGCCTGGGCCGGAATCTGGTTGGGAATCGCCCTGCTGTCCAAGGCGTTCGCGCTGGCCCTGCCGGCCGTGATCATCGCCGCCTATCTGGTCGGCTGGTGGCACCTGCGGCGTGCGGGCCGGCATGCACCGGAGCGGTCTGCGTATCCGGCCGGCCGACTTTTCGCGTCGCGTCGCGCGATTGGCTCCCTGCCATGGACGCCGGCCACGCTGGCGGTCGGCCTCGGGCTCGCCCTGGGAGGCTGGTGGTGGATCAGGAACTACGTCCTGTACGACGCCGTCCAGCCGAACGGGTGGGCGACGAACCCGCCGCGGCGGGAACCACTGCTGCTTCCGGACTCCTTTCTCACCTGGTTCTGGTACTTCTTCCGGACTATGATCAGCCGCTTCTGGGGCGGGCTCGGCCTGTTCGAGCCGCCCCAGCTCTCCCCGGTCGCCATCGTCGTGGCGACCGGGGCGGTCGTCGGACTGTGCGCGGCCGCGCTGGTCGCCGGACCACGCCGCGCCGCGCGGCCGGACCGGCTGGCAAGCGATGCCGGGCCGGCGGTACTGCTGCTCCCGGTCGCTTTCGCCTACCTGATGGTCGGGCAGCGCAGCTGGGCGGAGTACCAGCAGTACACCCGCGGCATTGCCGTCCAGGGCCGGTATCTCTACCTGGGGCTGGTCGGTCTGGGGGTGGTGTTCGCTCTGGGCCTGCGCGCGGCGCTGCGCGGCCGGGAGCGACTGGCACCCGCCGTCACGCTGGTCAGCGCGCTGCTGATGCAGGGTCTGGGGCTGCTGGCGATCTGTTCATACTACTGGTTGCCGCGCCAGGTGTCCTTCACCCCGGCTCGCGTTCCCGAGGTCGTCGCGGGGGCCGGCCGCTGGGCGCCGTTTCCGGTCGGCGTCACGATCACGGTCTTCGTGCTGTCGGCGGTGCTCGTCGTTCTCTGCCTCGCCGTCGCGGTGCGGGCGGGCGGAGCCGGGGGCGCGCGGGCGGAGCCGGGGGCGCGGTCACGGGTTCGGGATCGGGTTCGGGATCGGGTCCGGGATCGGGTCCGGGATCGGGTCCGGGCGTAGGCGGTCACCGGCCGACGCCCGCCCCACGAAGTCCGTCGCGGATGTGCAAGGGAGGTCCGCTCCGAGCGGGCCTCAGGTCCCCGTCGTAGCCACCGAGACGCGGGAGTGGTCGCCCAGCATGAGCCGATGCGCCCTGGGCAGGGCCGCGGAGGGGACGACCTCGGCATCCCGGCCGATCAACGAGTCCTCGATCCGCCCGATCCCACGGATCGTCGCCCGCTCCAGCACGATCGAGTACTCGATCTCGGTCCGTTCGATGGTGCAGGAGTGAAAGATCGAGGTGAACGGGCCGACATAGGTATCGACGAGGGTGGTGTCCCGGCCGATGATGGCCGGCCCGCGCACGGTGGACCGGACCAGCGAGGCGCCCTCCTCGATCACCACACGGCCGACGATCGTGCTGTGCTCGTCAACGCTGCCACGGATCGCCGGCTCGATCGACTCGAGGAGGTGGCGGTTTGTCTCGAGCATGTCGTCGAGTCGGCCGGTGTCCTTCCAGTAACCCTCGACCAGGTGCGAGGCGACCTCGTATCCGCCGTCGACGAGCCACTGGATCGCCTCGGTGATCTCCAGCTCGCCGCGGGCCGACGGTTTGATCGCCCCCACGGCGTCGTGGATGGGGGTGCCGAACATGTAGACGCCGACGAGCGCCAGGTCACTCGGCGGAACGAGCGGCTTCTCGACCAGTCGAATGATCTTCCGGTCCGCACCGAGCTCGGCGACACCGAAGGCGGAGGGGTTGTCGACCCTGGTCAGCAGGATCAGGGCGTCCGGCGTGGTCCGTCGGAACTCCTTGACCAGGCTGGAGATCCCACCGATAATCAGGTTGTCGCCGAGGTACATGACAAACGGTTCATCGACGAGGAAGTCGCGGGCGATGAGCACGGCATGCGCCAGTCCGAGCGGCGCGTCCTGGCGGATGTAGGTGACCTGGATCCCGAATGCCGAGCCGTCACCTACCGCCGCCTGGATCTCGTCGGCCGTCTCCCCCACGATGATCCCGACATCGGTGATACCGGCGTCACGGATGGCCTCCAAGCCGTAGAAAAGCACCGGCTTGTTCGCCACTGGGACAAGCTGTTTGGCCGAGGTGTGGGTGATTGGCCGCAGACGGGTTCCCGAACCACCGGCAAGGACGAGGGCCTTCATGATCCGAAACCCTATCGTGCCGCTTTGAGCTGACAGAAAGTAACCGCCAATGTGATTCCTATCACATGGCAGATCGATCCACCTTTGCCCGCATGTCACCGCGAACACCCACCTGTGCAACAGGTATTTCCATGCGCACCGGGCCGGCGACAGGTACACCCCGCCCGATACGGGTACGTTGGGTAGTCGCAGGGTTCGGGGCGGCCAGCCGGCGGGAAACCTTACCGCGCATCTGATCGTTCCAGACCCAGGAGACATCTCGGGCCGCCTGGGAGGGGGACACGGTGACCGACGCGCCGCCGCGTCTGTCCGCGGGGTCCCAGGGCCCGCCCCCGCGGCGACGAAATCGTCTGAATCCTACTGCCCGTGCGTATCGAGGCCCGTATCCGACCCGGGACGACCACCAGAACCGCGACGACCACCAGAACCGCGACGGCGAACACGACACTCGCCGGGAGCGGTCTCTGGCATCCCGCCTGCTCACGGTAGTCGCAGCAATACTCGCCGCCGTGGTACTCCTTGCCGCGGTGGGCGGCTGGACCGCCTACGAGTATTTTGACGCCCAGATCAACCGGATCCGCCTCGGGCTCGGCGGGGACCGGCCGGCGGAGGCCGCGGAGGGCACCCGGAACTTCCTGCTGGTCGGATCGGACAGCAGGGCGGGCACCGGCGGCGAGTACGAGAGCCAGGGGGCGGTGACCGGCGAACGGTCGGACACGACGATGCTGGCCCACCTCGACGTGGACGGGACCACGACGATGGTCTCCTTTCCGAGGGACATCCTCGTGCGCATTCCGGGGCACGGCCTCGGCAAGCTGAACTCGGCGATCACCCTCGGCGGGCCCAGTCTCCTGATCAGAACGATCGAGAATCTCACCGACATCAAGATCGACCACTATGTCTCGGTCGATCTGGCCGGTTTCAAGGAGATGACCGATGCCATTGGCGGCGTCACCGTCTGCGTCAAACCGCTACCAAACGGCGGAAAGTCCAATCTGTACGATCCGTGGTCGCAGTGGCGGGGCACGGTAGGCAAAAATCATCTCAACGGAGAGCGGGCACTCGCCTTCGTCCGCCAACGCCACGGCCTACCCGACAACGATTTTGATCGCATCCGCCGCCAGCAGCAGTTCATCGGCGCCATCTTCACCCAGGCAACCACGACCGGGGTGCTCGCCAACCCGGTCAGGCTGGAGAACCTGCTTCAGGCCGCGACCAGGGCGCTCACCATCGATGACGGCACCAGCATGAACGACATGCGCGCGCTCGCGACACGGCTGCGCGGGATGTCCGCCGATCAGATCCGGTTCGAGACGATCCCCGTGCACGCCCCGACGCCGGCCGAGGGCGGCAACGCCGTGGGGGAGCTGCCGAGGTTCGGCTCCGTACAGCTCTACGACCCCGAGACGCTGGAGAAGTTCTTCGCTCCGCTGCGCGGGCGGGCCCGTGACACGCGGGAATCCTCCGTTACCCCGACCCCGACGGTCGACCCGGCACAGGTGCTGATCGACGTCTACAACGGCGCCGGGGTGGGGGGCCTCGCCGCCACGGCCGCCGGGGAGCTGCGGCAGGCCGGTTTCCGGGTCGGCCCGCCGCAGACGTGGCAGGCCGGCGTGGTGGAGACGACACAGGTGCGCTATCGCCCGGGCGAACAGGCCGCCGCCCATGCCGTGCAGGCCGACGTGCCCGGCAGCCGGTTGCGCGCGGACGCCTCCGTCCCCGCCGGCCACATCACCCTCGTCCTGGGCACGTCCTACGACGGGGTGAACCCGAGTCCAGCGGCCGGGGGCGCCGGATCGACCGGTGGTACCGGCACAGCCGCCGGGGCGACCGGCGGGTCCGCCGCGGCGGACCCGCCTCCCGCCTCACCGTCGACGGCCGCGGATCTCACCTCGGGGTGCACGTACTAACTGCTGGCTGGCTGATCGTTCACCCGACCGTCCGATCACATTCCGCGCCGTCCACACTACGGTCGGAGATGAGATCAACCCCGCCGTGAACATCCGCGCTTGCCATGGCAACGTCTTGGCCGTCCGGAACGTCCAGTTAGACGGACACGGCTGCCACATCACGACCACGACGGCCGCGGCATGCGTTCCGGCGGGGGTTCTCCCGCTCCGGCCGCCTGAGCGAGGAGGGCTTTCGACTCAGGTGAGCCCCGATACCATGCGCCCGCCGGCCCTGCCGCCCGCGTTGGACCCGCGTGGGCCCCGTCGCCACCACTCCCCGCTGCGACGGCTGTCCGTTGGAGCCGTCGCTCTGCTGTCCGTGCTGGTTCTCGGTCTGAGCACCATCGGGTGGGCCGCCTACCGGCAGTTCGACAAGGCCGTCACGCGCGTCGACTGGGACATCGAGGGTGCCCGCCCAGCGAGCGTGGACGGCGAGGAGAACATCCTGCTACTCGGCGACGACAGCCGGGAGGGTACCGAGGGTCAGTACGGTGTGGTAGACGGCGTCCGGTCCGACACCACCATCATCGCCCACTTCGGCAAGGACGGCTCGGCCACGTTGCTGTCCTTCCCCCGGGACATGCTCGTCCCGGAGGTGCCGCGGGAGAAGGCCACCGCCCGCGACGGCCGGTCGAAGCTCACCGAGGTGCTCGAGTTGGCGGACGTCCCCGGTCTCGTCAGCACGCTGGAATCCCTGACCGGCCTGAAGATCGACCATACCATCTCGATCAATCTCGCCGGTTTCAAGGCGATGACCGACGCGGTGGGAGGCGTAACCGTGTGTGTGACGCCCCTACCGAACGGCAGCACCCGCAACCTGCACGACTCGATGTCGGGATGGAGCGGACGGCTCGGCGAGAACCGTCTCAACGGTGATCAGGCGCTGGCCTTCGTCCGGACCCGCTACGCGCTCGGGGACGAACGCCTTCGCATCCTGCGCCAGCAGCAGTTCCTCTCCAAGCTGCTGGCGACAGCGACCAGCACCGGAGTGCTCACCAACCCGGCCAAGATCACTTCGTTGATCGGGGCGGTCGGCGGCGCGCTGCGGATCGACCAGGGCCTCGACCAGACCGCGATACTCAAGCTCGCGAAGCGGGCCAGCGAGCTGGGTCCGGGAAGAATTCACTTCGTGACAGTCCCTACGCACATCGCGCTGCGCTCCGATGGTGCGGTCGACGACATGGGTTCGATTCCCCCGCACGGGGCCGTACTCATCGTCGATCAGGCCGGCCTCGACCAAGTCCTCGCTCCGCTGCTGCCCGCGGGCACCAAGCCTCCCGCACAGCGAACTCTCGACCCCGCCCAGGTCTCGATCGCCGCCGTCCGCAACGCCTCGGGACGTGCCGGACTCGCCACCCGCACGGTCGACGGACTGCGGGCACTCGGCTTCACTGGGCCGATGACCGCCGCGACATCGACCCGCCAGACTCTGACCGAGGTACGCCATCCCCCGGGCCAGGAGGCCGCGGCACGCACCCTGGCGGCGACGATCCCCGGCAGCCGGATCGTCGCGGGCGCCGGCCGCTCCGGGGCCGGCCTCGTCCTCGTCCTCGTCCTCGGATCCACCTTCACCGGCCTGTCCAACGTCGGCCTGTCCAACGTCGGCCTGCCCAACGGTGGCCTGCCCAGCGGTGGCCTGCCCAGCGGTGGCCTGCCGGGCGGTGGCCTGCCCAGCGGTGGCCTGCCGGGCGGTGGCCTGCCGGGCGCGGCGGCGACCGTCGACACGAGGATCCCGACGACCTCGACGGCCGCCGGTGGTGACACCCGGACGACCACGGTCGCCATCACCGCGACGCCGGCCCCGGCGACCGGCGGGGCCGGCACCACAGGCGTCACAGGCGCCACAGGCACCGGCGGCACCACGGGCACCGCGACCGCTCCGGTCGGTCCCGTTCCCTCCGACACCTTGTGCACGCCATGAACGCCTCCGTGCCGCGGCTGGTCGCCGTACGGACGCTGCTTGGCCCGGCCGCGGACGCCGACGCCGACGCCGCACCCGCGGCGGGAGTTCACGGCATCGCGTCCGTCCTCGCGCACCGGCTGGCCACCGATCCCGCCCGCCCGCTGGTCACCTTCTACGACGACGCGACCGGCGAACGCGTGGAATTCTCGGCGACCACCTTCGACAACTGGGTGGCGAAGACCGCGAACATGCTGGTCGACACGCTCGGCCTCGGCATCGGTGACCGGGTCGGCGTCCACCTGCCGACGCACTGGCTCAGTTCGGTCATTCTGCTCGCCACCTGGTCAGCCGGGATGGAGGTGGTCCTCGTCCGAGACGCAGACGGCGGGCAGGACGGCGGGGACACCGAGAAGGACGGCGGGGAGCTGCCGGTCGCGACCCCCCTCGACGCGCTGTTCGTGGCCGAGGACCGGCTCGACGAGGCGTCCGGCCTGATGGTGGACGAGATCGTGGCCCTGTCACTGCGCCCGCTGGGTGCTCGGATGCGCAGGCCCGTCGCCGGGGTTCTCGACTACGCCGCGGAGGTGCCCCCGCACGGCGATCGGTTCGCCGCCCCGGCACCGCCACCCGGGCAGGCCGCGCTGCTGCGCGCGGGTACCGCGATCGCGGGGGCGTGGGACCTGGGACCCGCGGACCGGGTGCTGTTCACCGCGTCGCTCGCCACGACCGAGGGCCTGGTCGGCTCGCTGCTCGCTCCCCTGGTCGCAGGCTCGTCGATCGTGCTGTGCCGGCATCTCGACAGCGCCGCGCTCCCGCGGCGCATCGAGACGGAGAAGATCACCGCCGTCGGTCGGTCGGTCCTGCGGCACGCGCCCGGCCCACTGCCCGCGGGGGTCCGGTCGCTGCCGCTCCCCCGCCTCGGGTGAAACCCGCACGACCCCCGTAGCGGGCCGCGGATGGGGAATGACCATACCCGACATCCGGACGGCTCACAGACGGCGTGACCACCGAACGGCGCGACGGCCAACGAGAATGGGGCAACGCGGTCCCCGGTGCGTCCGGCTCACCGGGGCTTACGAGATTGCCCCGGCGGGAGGGCCGGCAGCGCGGCGGCCGGTCTTTACCACGTGTAGCGGAGGTCGCTCGAACGTGAGCACGTCACCGGTTCTTCACATCAGCGTCATCGGCACCGGATACCTGGGCGCGACACACGCCGTATGCATGGCGGAACTGGGGTTCGAGGTCATCGGTGTCGATATCGACGCGACCAGGACGCAGCGGCTCGCCGTGGGTGAGGTGCCCTTCTTCGAGCCCGGCCTGGAAGGGCTACTCCGCAAGAACCTGGAGGCGGGACGACTGGCCTTCTCGAGCTCGCTCGCCGAGGCGGCTGACCGGGCCGAGGTGCATTTCATCTGCGTGGGAACACCGCAACGGCCCGATTCCGGCGCGACGGACCTGCGCCACGTCGAAGCGGTGACGAATGGTCTGATCGCGGCCGGGCTGCGGCCCGGGACGCTGGTGGTGGGCAAGTCGACGGTTCCCACGGGCACCGCGGCCCGGCTGGCCGGACGACTTGCCGCCGGCGCCCCGGGCGCGGAACTTGCGTGGAATCCCGAGTTCCTCCGGGAGGGGTCCGCCATCGACGACACCCTGCGGCCGGACCGCCTGGTCTTCGGGGTCGTCCCGGGTGGCATCGCCGAGGCACGGCTGCGGGCGGTCTACGCCAGAACGATCAAAGAAGGCACACCCGTCATCGTCACCGACTTCGCCACGGCCGAGATCGTGAAGGTCGCCGCGAACGCCTTCCTCGCGACGAAAATCTCCTTCATCAACGCGATGGCCGAAATCTGCGACATGACCGGGGGGAACGTGACCGAGCTCGCCGCCGCCCTGGCTCACGACCCCAGGATCGGGCCCCGGTTCCTCCAGGCCGGCATCGGCTTCGGTGGCGGCTGCCTACCCAAGGACCTCCGTGCCTTCCAGGCCCGCGCGGACGAGCTGGGAGTCGGCTCCGCGCTGGCCTTCCTCACCGAGGTCGACGCCGTCAACACGCGGGCCCGGACGCGGACGGTGGCGCTAGCCACCAAGGCGCTGGGGGGCTCGCCGACGGGCCGGATGGTGGCGGTCCTCGGTGCCGCCTTCAAACCGAACTCCGATGACATCCGCGACTCGCCCGCCCTCGACGTGGCCACCGCGCTGCACCGCGCCGGCGGCCACGTGTCCGTGTACGACCCCGCGGCGATCCCGAACGCCCGCGTTCGCTACCCGTACCTGCACTACACCGACTCGGTGATACGGGCCGTGGCAGGAGCGGAGATCGTCCTGGTCCTGACGGAATGGAGCGAGTTCCGCGAGATCGACCCGGCCGCCCTGCGACCGCACGTCAGCAGACCCATCGTCATCGACGGACGGCACGTCCTGGATCCCGCGGTCTGGCGGGATGCCGGCTGGATCTACCACGCGCTCGGACGGCCACTCGCGTGACCCGCCTACCGGACCTACCGGACTAGGCAAGCTTGACCCGACGACAATCCGACGACGCGACCCATCCCATGCCGCCGTGGACCGCCCTACGGCAGAACCTCGACCAGTGCCCCGGTCTCCACCTGGTAGACGAATCCACGCACCGAGGTGGTGGACTGCAGGAACGGCGACGAACGCAGCACCCTGACGGACTTGCGCACGTCCTCCTTGACATCGAGAAAGGAATACACGTCCCATTCGGGACGAACGCCCGTCTCGTGCTCCACCTGGTCCCGGAACCCGTCGTCGGTAATCCTTTCGAGACCACATCCGGTGTGGTGTAAAAGAATGATCTCCGTCGTTCCCAGCACGTGCTGGCTCACGGCGAGCGAGCGGACCACATCCGGGGTGATGACACCACCGGCGTTGCGCAGGATGTGGGCGTCACCTTCGACGAGACCGAGCAGAGCCTCCACCTGGATCCGCGCGTCCATACAGGCAACCACCGCGACGCCCAGGCGCGGCCGCGCGCCGGGCAGGGCAGGAAGCCCGGCCTCCCGCCGCCGGACGGGGTGACCTACGGCGTAGCTCAGCAGGAGTTCGGTCGCCGTGGCATCGCTACCCACTGGGCCCACCGGCTCCACCGGGCTCACAGGACGCACGGTGTCCGCGGGGCGCACGGTGTCCGCCTGGGCGTCGGCAACGGAGCCAACAGCAGTGTGGTCATCGGTGTCCACGTGGTCATCGGTCCTTGACGTTGACATCAACGGCTCGGCCGGCGACTCGAGCGGATCATGATGATGCGTCCTTCCGATCAATGGTCCCCACCCTCCCACTGCCAGAATGCCGTCCATGGGCCCAGCTTCGCCAACGTTCCCAAGCTTTTGCCGAAGTTGTGCCACTCACGTTGCCCGCCGCACCGGATTGGTGGCATCACCTAGCGTAAAGATGGGAACAGCTACTCGGTGACTCCACCACGCGCCGACGGGTTCACCGCTACGTCCGGCACCATGGCCGGTGAGCCGGCCTCGCCACGGATGCCCACCACGCCACCGTCGACGGGGGTGGCACGGTGGGCGGGCGGGAGCAGCCGGTACTCTCTCCGAGTGGTAAATATCGATCGGGGTCGCCCGTGGTGAGACACCGACAGACCCGCTCACCGATGCAGGTACTCATCCACGAGATGGGCAAGTTCGGGCTGGTCGGCGGCGCGTGTTACGCCATCGACTTTCTTGTCTCCAACCTGTGCCACACGCTTCTCGGAATGGGTCCACTCAGCGCGAAGACCGTCTCCACGGTGGTCGCTGCCACCTTTTCCTACATCGGGAACCGGCAATGGTCGTTCAACCATCGCGCCCGAACCGGTCTACGTCGCGAGTACACACTCTTCGTGATCCTGAATACGGTCGGGTTGCTGATCGCGCTCGGCTGCCTCGGGTTCGCACGCTATGTACTCGATCTCAAGGGCGTACTTGCGTTCAACCTGTTCGGTAACATCATCGGCACCGGGCTGGGCACCGTATTCCGGTTCTGGGCCTACAAGAAGTGGGTCTTCCTCCACCCGGACCATCCCAAGGCCACCGCGAACGGCGGAGCCCGTCAGGACGGTCGTCGGCGCATCCCGGAGCATGCGGGCCGGATCTGACCGCACCAGCGGCCCCCGGCCCGACGCACATTCCGCCGCCTCGTCCGGCACCGGACCGGCCGTTTCAGGTGCGCCGCGCATCGCCGCCACCCCCGGACGCCCAACACGCCCGCCGACACGGCACGACAGCGGAACAGGACGTTCCGCCCTCCCGCCGTCCCCGGCAGACAAGTCGGGAACAACCTAGTTCCGATACCGAACGGTTCCCGAACCTTCGCCGGTGGGCTACGCTCGGCGGGCCATGCTGGCGCCGCGCGCCCACAGCCCTCCATCCAGCGAGACACATCGGCTACCGGGAACGCCGCGTGGAGCGCCGTCCAGTCCGCAGCAACCTGGAGGGTGTGTCGTGACCCCGTCCTCGCTCGCGTCGTCGCACCCCGGCGGCCGACCTCGCGACGAGAGCCGGGACCAGGCGATCCGCACCGCCACCCTCGACCTTCTGGCCGAGGTCGGATACGACGGTGTGACGATGGACCGGGTGGCCACCCGGGCGCGAGCCGGAAAGGCCACCATCTACCGGCGCTGGCCGTCAAAGCTCGCCCTGGTGATGGACGCGGTCAACGCCTTCACCGAGCAGCGGATGCCGGTACCCGACAACGGCTCCCTCCGCTTGGACATCCTTGAGTTCCTGACCTCGTTCCATGACACGATCCGCGGCGATCGGGGACGGATCCTCGCGGAACTGATCTCGGAGATGCCGCGCAATCCCGGTCTGCGCGATGCCCTGCGCCGCGGCCTCTGGATGCAACGCCAGGCAAGCTCGGAGGCCATCATCGAACGCGGGATCGCCCGTGGCGAGGTCCGCCCGGACGTCGACCGCACGGTACTCATAGAACTCGGAACCGCCGTCATCCTCCAACGGGTGCTGCTGACCGGAGATCCGGTCGATCAGACGTTCCTGGAGATGATCGTCGACGACATCATGATCCGTTACGCGGCCTGATCCGACACCTTGTCTACAAGACGACCCGGGATCCCCCTCCGAACGCAAAGCTCCTAACATCGAGCATCGAGCCCGACCTGGGCCGAACGGGGCGGTCCGTCCCGTTCTAACACAGATGGACGGTTGCGAGAACCGCCCAGCACCACGGCGGGATCCGCAAGATCACGAGCGCGGGCCGGGGCCGCTCTTCGCGCAGCGCAGGAGGACGTCATGCAGTCACCGGGCCCAGGCCCCCAGGACCCGGACGCCCAGACCCAACGGGTTGACGGCAACGCTGGTGGTTCTTATTCCGCCTCGTCGTACTCCGCGGGCTCGGCACCGTTCGGCGACGAAGACGAGACCCGCCTGCTCGGCAACAGCGCACCCGGCGGCTACCCGCCCACGGAACAGTACTCCCAGAACCCTCCGAACCAGTATCCCCAGAACCAGTACGCACAGAATCCGTACCGCGGCACCGATCAGTACCCCCCGACGGGGGTCTACCCACCCGGCGAGGGCTACGGCCAGGGTTACCAGCAGCAGGATTATCCCGCCAACAGCTATCCCACGGAGAGTTATCCGCAACAGGCATATCAGCAGAACTATCAGCCGGGTTACCACCAAGATCCGGGTTACCACCAAGGGTATCAGCAGCAGGGCTACCCTGCGGCGGGCGGTTACGGAGGTTATCCGCCGCCGGGGGCGCCCCCCGGCCCGGCGGCTCTCAACGTCGGCGTAACACCATCATCGCTGCGGCGGTGGCGGCGGCACTCCTCCTGATCATTATTCCGGTTGTGCTCCTCTCCGGAGGTTCCGACAACCCGGGCACGGTGACCGCGCCCGACAGCCCCAGCGCCTCACCGACCTCGACAAACCCATCGTCATCGCCCTCGCCAAGTCCAAGTCCAAGTCCAAGCGCAAGTCCGAGTCCCTCGGCGCAGTTCACCCCGGCGCAGCACGCCCTGCTGGCCAAGCTCGACTCGTCCGTGATGACGGACTGCGAGCCCAACGGCGAAGCCGAGGGCGGCCACATCAAGGCGTCGTTATTCTGCAACTCGGATGATGGGAAGGTGATGGCTGCCTACTCCTACGCGACCACCAGTGATCTGAACAGCGACGTCGAGGTGCGCAAGTCCCTGGTCACCACCACCGGCGGCAAATGCGAGCAGGGCGGCGACGAGGTCTTCACCTGGAACTTCCACGAAGGTGCGACCCAGGGCACGGCCGTCTGCAACGTGCGTAATGGTGATCACTTCATCTTCTGGTCCTACAATTCCACGTTGGTCTCCTTCATGGCGACCGGCCCCGACGGGGCGGCCCTGTACGAATGGTGGAGTAATTTCGATCCGGTGCCCAAGACCTGACGTCGCGGTGGACGCCGCCGGGACGCGGCCACGTCCGCACGGCGGGGTGCTGCTTGCTGTGGCTTCGATCTTGCCTGCTTGCCTTCGGCCGGGCGGGTGGTGATAGAGCAGTATTTGTGACGCAGTAGCCTGACATCGCCCATATCCGAGCGGTGAGGGGCCTACGCTGGGGTTGCACCTGTCACCCATCTCGGGAGGAACCGTGCCCAGCCCCGGCCAAGGCGACGACGAAGCGTCGCGGGTGTCCGAGCCACCGCCGGCCTCGCCGCGGCCAGGGAGCGGCCCCGATCCAGACCCGGACGAGCCTGACCGGACCATCCTGCATCCACTACACCCAGGACCGGGACCAGGGGTGGGGCCGGGGCATGCCTTGTCGCCTCCGCCCTATACGAATCCGGTCTCACCGCCGTCGGCCCTGGGCTCGGGACCACTGTCGGGTTCCAGACCGCAAGGTCCGGTTCTGCCACCGGGCCCGCCGGTCCCCACGGTTCCCCCTCACTTCGGGGGACTGACCGGTCCGGGTGGCCCGCCGGGGCCGCCCGGCCCCTCCACTCCGTCC
>NZ_CDWRCK010000086.1:0-15098 GCF_977927595.1 Frankia sp. CcWB3 | reverse complement strand
ACAGATGGGTGGCGAGGCGCTTCGAAGGGGCGGCGAGGGGCGGGGAGGGCGGCCTCGTGAGCGGGGCCGGCGGATCGCCGGGCGAGGTCGAGGTGATCGGGAAGCCCGTCGATGGCCCGACGGTGCCACTCGCGTCAGGCATCATGCCGCTGCGGAACATGACGGACCGGGACGTGCGAGACCCGTTCCCCCCGGTCCGGTCCCTTGATCCCGACCTGCCCGGCGTGCCGGATGGACGGGCGCCGCGCGCCGGGTGGAAGCGGCCCCGGGTCGAGTTCGACGGTTTGGAATGGCTCGGGCCGGAGCCCGCGCCGCAGCCCGGCGAGCCGGCGCTGACCCGGGAATGACCGGGCGTCGGGCCGCGAGGCCATGCCGTCGGCGGGTGTCGGGAATCGGACGCCACGAACTTACCCATTTATCCGCTTTTCAACCGATCTGCGCGGTTCGTCTCTGTCGCGTCCCGTCCGTACACGTTCCCACCCGTGTGCCGGGACGATCCGCGGGACGGTGTTGTCCCGCCTACCGCGGCGCCGTGCCGCCACCTAAAACTACATATGGACGTCATTACTCTACGCAGAGTGAGGATGATGGCGGACGGCGCGCGTCTTGGTGCGGGCGCCCGTTGACCACCCTGGACACCCGTCCCTAGACTTGGGGACGTGCACGAGGGTCCGTGGGTCTCAGACCGAGCGGATCCACTCGAGCGTCGTTATCGTTCCTGACAGTTTCTTCGTTTTTGGCGTTGTTTCTGTCCCTCGGTCCCGGCGGTTCGATCCGGCCCTCGCGCGGACGACCACCCCTAGCCGGAGCCGACCCCTTGACGAGCACCACCGACGTACGACCCGTGGAGACCGTGACCATCTCGCCCAGCCCGACCACACCACAGGTAGCGGTCAACGACATCGGCTCGGCCGAAGACTTCCTAGCGGCCGTCGACAAGACGATCAAGTTCTTCAACGATGGCGACATCGTTGACGGCGTCATCGTCAAGGTCGACCGCGACGAGGTGCTGCTCGACATCGGCTACAAGACCGAGGGTGTGATCCCGTCCCGGGAACTGTCGATCAAGCACGACGTCGACCCGCACGAGGTCGTCAGTGTCGGCGACCACGTCGAGGCCCTTGTCCTCCAGAAGGAGGACAAGGAAGGCCGCCTGATCCTGTCCAAGAAGCGTGCGCAGTACGAGCGCGCCTGGGGCACGATCGAGAAGCTCAAGGACGAGGACGGCGTCGTCACCGGCACCGTGATCGAGGTCGTCAAGGGTGGTCTCATCCTCGACATCGGCCTGCGCGGCTTCCTGCCGGCTTCGCTCGTGGAGATGCGCCGGGTCCGCGATCTGCAGCCCTACGTAGGCCGCGAGCTTGAAGCCAAGATCATCGAGCTGGACAAGAACCGCAACAACGTCGTGCTCTCGCGGCGGGCCTGGCTCGAGCAGACCCAGAGCGAAGTCCGTTCCGAGTTCCTCGCCCAGCTGGCCAAGGGCCAGATCCGCAAGGGCGTGGTCAGCTCCATCGTCAACTTCGGTGCCTTCGTGGACCTCGGCGGTGTGGACGGCCTCGTGCACGTCTCCGAGCTGTCCTGGAAGCACATCGACCACCCGTCCGAGGTGGTCGAGGTCGGCCAGGAGGTCACCGTCGAGGTCCTCGACGTCGACCTGGACCGCGAGCGGGTCTCGCTGTCGCTGAAGGCGACGCAGGAAGACCCGTGGCGTCAGTTCGCCCGGACCCACGCGATCGGTCAGGTCGTCCCGGGCCGGGTCACGAAGCTGGTGCCGTTCGGTGCGTTCGTCCGGGTGGACGAGGGCATCGAGGGTCTGGTCCACATCTCCGAGCTGGCCGAGCGGCACGTGGAGATCCCCGAGCAGGTCGTGAACGTCGGCGACGAGATCCTGGTGAAGGTCATCGACATCGACCTCGACCGCCGCCGCATCAGCCTGTCGCTCAAGCAGGCGAACGAGGCGGGAGGGCTGGCTGCCGACGGCGAGGCGTTCGACCCGAGCCAGTACGGCATGGAAGCCAAGTACGACGAGCAGGGTAACTACGTCTACCCCGAAGGCTTCGACCCCGAGACCGGGGAATGGCTCGAAGGTTACGAGGAGCAGCAGGCGGAATGGGAGCGGCAATACGCCGAGGCCCAGGCCCGCTTCGAGGCGCACCAGGCCCAGATCCGGGCCGCGCAGGAGGCCGACGCCGCCGCGGCGGCTCCTTCCTCCTACACCTCCCAGTCCGAGCAGCCTTCCTCGGCGATCGACGAAGAGGCGCTGCGTCGGCTGCGTGAGCAGTTCGGTCGGGAGTAGCCGACTCCCGTCACCGACGGTCGGGGCCCGGGGATCTTCTCCCCGGGCCCCGACCGATTTCCGATCCTTTCTCCTGCCCGTCCCAGACCCGGCGGGAGCCCAGTCCCGGGTAGAAGCTCAGCCCGGGCAGAGGGAGGTCCTCGGCCGGATCAGGACGAGGAGCGCGCCACGGCCGGGTCGACGTGATCCGGCCTGAGCAGGATCGGAACGTCCCCGCGGATCTCGTAGCGATGGCCGAGACGCGGGTTGACCAGCCAGCCGTCGACGAGCTCCAGCGGTCCCTTGTCGACCGGGCAGGCGAGGATCTTCAACAGTTCGGGTTCGATGGTCATCTCTGACGTTCCTGTTCGTCGTCTCGGGGGGCCGTCGCGGGACCCATGAGTATCCGTTCCGGATCCCCTGAGCATCGCAGACACCTCGGTCGGCCCTGACCGGCCCCGGCCGGGGGCGCCAGCCATCCCGGTGCCGGGCCCCGGTCGCGAGGCACCGGTTCGCGTCGCTGACGGGTTATGCAACCAACTCGATGACATAAAAACTTCTGGGGGATAGCGTCGAAGTCGCTCGGCGGCCGGAGACCGGTCGCGAAGTCCCAGCTCGCCCTCATCGAGAGTCAGGTGTCCATGACTGTCCATGACTTCACCGTCGATGCCGCGGACGGAACCTCCCGCTCGCTCGGCGACTACGCCGGCCAGACGTTGCTGATTGTCAACGTTGCCAGCAAATGCGGTCTGACGCCGCAGTACGAGGGGCTGGAGTCCCTGTACCGGGATCTGCACGGCCGCGGCCTGGAGATCCTCGGCTTCCCGTGCAACTAGTTCGGCGGACAGGAGCCGGGTACCGACGCCGAGATCCAGGAGTTCTGCACCACGAAGTTCGATGTCACCTTCCCGGTCCTGAGCAAGATCGATGTGAACGGGCCCGACGCGGCCTCGCTATACACCCACCTGCGTTCCGAGGCGCCCGGTGACTTCGGGCCCGATGCCGGTTTCCTCTACGAGCACATCAAGAAGACCCGGCCGGAAGCGATCGGCACCGACGAGATCAAGTGGAACTTCACCAAGTTCCTTGTCGACCCGGACGGAAAAGTGGTCCGCCGGTACGAGCCGACCGTCACCCTCGAGGAGATCCGCAAGGATCTTGAGGCCACCCTGGCCTGATGGTTCTCCCGTGCCCGGCCTGCCGCTGTCGCCGGCCGGGCACGCCGAAGCGGGCGGTGCCCGCCGGCTTCGCAGCAGGAGTAGGCGAGCGCGGTCAGCGGACGCCGAACAGCGCCAGATAGCGTTCCGCCGCGTTCGGGTTCAGTACCGGTCTGTACAGCGAGGATTCCACGTTCCCCTCCTCGGCGTTGTTGAAGTACGCCTCGTAGGCCAGGGCGTCGGCGTTCGCGGTGAAGGTCTCGTACATCTTCTGGATGTAGTAGGGGTTGTCGCCACCGCCGCCGGTCGTGCGTACCAGACCCCACTCCGGAACGGCGAACTTCTTGCCGTGGGCGCGGGCGAAGGCGATCACCGTGCACAGACCGGATCGCAGATGACACTGCCGGTCCCAGATCGTCTTACTGACGGAGGCGGGATAGGAGTCGTAGGAGTCGATGCTGACCACGTCGATGTAGTCGTCACCGGGATAGGCGTCCCAGACGTCCTGACCGCTTACCGGCAGGTGATCCCGGTGTGCGGTTATATTCCAGTCGATCCGCACGTGCGGCGCGGTCGACCGGATCGCCAGGACCGTGCGGCGGTAGCAGGTCTTCCAGGTCTCGACGTCGCGTGGATACCACCAGAACCAGTCGCCGTTGAACTCCCAGCCGAGCCGGACGAAGGCGTCGCCGCGGCCGAACGTCGTCAGCGTGGTGCCGAACTGCCGCCAGTAGTTGTCGTAGGCGCCGGTCACGCAGGTGGCCTCGTCGCCGTCCTTGGGGAACATCGGCTGGGCGACCGACAGGCCGCCGGGGAACTTGTCCCGGGTGAAGGCCTGCGTCGGCCAGCCGGCCGAGACCAGGTTGGTCCAGTCCTGCCGATCCGTGAAGACGACGGCCAGGTCCACCTTGCGGCCGGTGAAGACCGACCAGAGATTGACGTCCGCGGGGAAGTTGCCATTGGCGCCGGAGACCCAGTGCACACCGCCGGGCTGGGGCTGGGGCGGCTTGGGTTTGTCCGAGCAGGAGCTGAGCCCGCCGGCGACCAGGCCGATGATCAGCAGGAGGAGCAGCGGCAGCGGGAGTGACCGCGGGTGGGCGGCGCGGACGGTGTGGCGGCCGGCAGACCCCCACCCTCGCGGTGCCAGGCGCGGTCTCATACGGCGGAGGGTCCGTGCGCGGCGGAGGGTCGCTGCGTACCCGAAGCCGTGGCCGTGGCCGTGGCGCCGAGCAGCGGCGTCTCCACCGGGCCGGGCCGCCGGGCCCGTAGCCATGCTTGCACGGCCTCGGCCTCGGCCGCCCAGTCGTGACCGGGAACGAGCGCCTCACCCACCTCCATGTGCGTGGCCATGGAGGGCTCCGGCACCAGCATCGTGCGGCGCAGCCGTTCGGGCCGCGCCAGGGCGACGGCGTTGAGTGTCGTGCGCAGCCCGCTCAGCACCACCCGACGAGCGACCCGCACGGCGGGGGGCTGCGGGGAGAACGCAGGCGGTTCCCCGCCCAGCTCGGCCAGCCGGAAGGGCTGGAAACCCTGCAGGGTAAGACAGGTCGCGCGGTCGAAGGCGCCGCCGACGAACGGGATCGAGCGCAGCAGCAGTTCGTCCTCGAGCAGGGTGCCGACCCGCAGGCCGAACGTGCTGGTCGTGGCGGCGGCCCTGGCCCAGGTCACGCCGTCGAGCACCGGCGCGTGGGAGTGGCTGCCGCCGTCCCGGCGGACCATTGGCCGGCGGCGGGTGGTGGTCGAGGAGAATCGCAGCGTGCTGTAAAGGGTGAAATAGTCGACCGCGGGGAGCGCGGTCGCTGCCGCGACGAGACTGGAAAGCGATTTTTCCGTGTACAAATAGTCATCTTCGGCGAGCCAGACCAGATCGTCCGGCGACCAGCGCCGGACCCGCGGCATCCGCAGCACGTACCGGTAGGATGCGCGATTGCTGCCGCACTGCACCGACTGCACCTCGCCGGCGGACGTCATCACGGCAAGACGCTCCGCCGGCATCGGGCCGTCATTGACGAAGACGATCCGTACCGGGATGTCGACGTTCTCGACGGCCCGGAGGAGAGAGGCCAACGCAAGCATCTTGCTGTAGAAGGCCGGCCGGTTCTTCGTGTTTTCCGAACCGACCGACCGATAAAGAATACGCAGAATCATCGCAACCCCCCTACCGGCCCTGGCCCGGCAGCACTCATCGCGGTAGCCTCGCCGCCTCGGACGCCGCCTCGGACGCCGCCTCGGACGCCGCCTCGACGCGGTCGGCCGAACATATTGCGCACAGCCCGTACGTTACCGTGAAACATCATCATTGCCGGTCCCGGTCGGGCGCTCCGGAACTCGGCCCTGTACGTCCGGTCCGGCCGGCTCACCGGAAAGGGCGATCGCCGTGTCCCGTTCCACCTCCCGCGCGGCCCGGCGGACGAGGATGAACCAGCTGGGGACGGTCACCCAGAAGGCAAGTATGTAACCGCAGACCGCGCCGGTGCCGCCGCCGATCTCCAGACCGACGATCGGATAGACGACAAGCTGGGGGGCGAGCACCGCATTCGCGCGGAAGGTGAGCTTGGCCTTGCCGAGCGCGTAGAGCATGCAGGCCGGTCCGACCGTCGCCGCGGAGCCCGCCTGCTGCACGATGGACAGCGCCAGCAGGTCGTGGGTCTGCTCCCAGGTCTCGCCGAGCAGCGAGTGCCCGATGCTCGTCGGCAGGACGAGAAAGAGCGTCCCCCAGGCGGCGCCGGCCGCGACGATCACCGCGGACAGGGCGTAGGCGGCGCGGACCCGGGCCGCGGCCGAGAGGTCCTTGCGGCGGGAGAACTCGGGGATGGCCCAGCTCACGATCCCGACCGCGAGAATGGTCGTCGGTCCGAGCAGGGTCTGCACCCCGCGCAGCGCGCCGACCAGGTCGATCGCGCCCAGCGTACCGAGCAGCAGGGTGGATGCCTGCTGGGCGCCCTGGACGGTGAGGTACTCGGCGCTCATGTACCCGTTGACGTCGCGGTGTTCGGCGATCCACTCGCGCACGAGGCTCGGCGCCGGCTTGAAGCCGGCCTGCGTGACGCCCAGCATGGCGGCGACCGCGGCGGCGCCACCCCAGGCCAGCAGCATCGCCCACGAGGTGGAGACGTCGCGGACGATCAGCGCGTAGATGGCGGCGAACTGGACGATCGCCCAGATCCCGTCGTTGGCGGCGGCGGCGGCCGGGCGACCCTCGGCGAAGAAGACCTGCCGCCAGGCGTCCTGGAGCAGCAGCGTGGGAAAGACCAGTCCCATCGCCACCAGCGAGGCGCCGACCGAGCCGCCCATCGCCGCACCGACGGCGAGCGTCACGACCCCGGAGACCAGCCCGATTACGAGGGCAGTGCCGGTCCCCGCCGCACCGGCCACCCGAAATACCCGTGGCGGCACGTCGGAGAACTTCATCCCCAGCGGAGCGGTGCCGGCGGCCTTCGAGAACCCGATCATCAAGGAGAAGATCGCGAAGGCGACGGCGAAGGCCCCGAACTCGGATTTGCTGACGCTGCGGGCGATGACGAAGGACATCGCGGCGTTCGTCCCGCTGGAGAGCACCTGGTCGACGAGTGTCCAGATGGCCCGCGAGCGGCTGGAACCCCGGGTCGGTCGCTCGTCACGGTGGTGACCACCGGCCGGGCCGTCGTCGTCCAGGATGGTCAGCCCGTAGTCAACCGGTTCCCCGCCATCCGGGACTGCCGGTGCCTCGCGCCCCCGGTGGATCTCGCCGCAGCGGATCGGGGGAGTGAGCCATTCGCCGGTCGCGGGACCCCACAGGGGGAGCAGCCCCTCGGGGGTCGGCCCGTCCACTGCCGTCCCGAAGGCTTCCACGGCCGGGACCCGGCGGCCGCGCAGGCCGCGGATGACCTGGGTCCGCTCCCGGTCGGACTGTTCCGGTCGCGGCGGCAGGGCGGCGGTGACCTCCGGCGCGGGTCTCGTCCGGGGGCGTGGCGACTCGTGGTGCTGGGCCGTGGCCGGCGCGGATGTCTCCGGGCCGGTCACCGCAGCCCACCCGACCCTCCGCCGGGTGGTACTCGGACGGCGGAGGGATCGCGGAGAATCTCGATGATCGTCTGTTGTTGGGGGTTGGTGGCCAGACTCATTGATCCATCGCCGTCCGTCCTCTCCGTGCCGCATCGGTCCGACCCCGGCTCCCCGCGCCGGCCGCCGGACGGTCGAGCGATGCCGCCGCTTCCGCGCAGGGCGACGATCGAGCCCACCGCGTCGCTTCTGACCAGGGTGTCAGCCGGCCAGGGTGCTAGCAGGATGGTAGCTCTATGGGATCGGGACACTCGGCTAGGGCCGCTCGGGTGGATCTGGTCCGACCGGACCCGGCAACGGTGGTTGACCGGACCGGATCGCGGGTGCATGAAACGGGCAATGAGATCGCGATTCTCCGGCATGTGCCTGCCCCGTAGACGGTTCGCTCGCCTACGTCCGCGATCTTCCGCAGCCAGGCTGATGGTCCGCAAGTTTAGCAGTCGGGCCTCGGTCTGATCCCCTTGTTACGTCGGTCACCCCGGCAGGGCGGTACCCGGTGGCGGATCCAGTGAGGTGTGGGTGCGCCATCCGATCCGCTTCCGGGACACCGGCTGCCGGCCGGGTCAGGGCATCCTTGATGTCGGTGGCTGCGCTCGCAGACGCCTGGACAAGGCAGGAGCGGGGCATGGGCCGCATCATCATTGAGGTTAGGTTCGGCAATGAGACTGGGTTCGACACCATGGTGAGAGCCCCCCGATGGAGCTGACGGACCGCGGCATCGGCACCCCTGAGGCGGGCAGGGTGGCGTCCGCACCGCTGCACGATCCAGTGCGGATGTACCTCGGTCAGATCGGCAGGGCCCGGTTGCTCACCGCCGAGGGGGAGATCGACCTCGCCAAGCGGATCGAGGCCGGCCTGTTCGCCGCTCAGAAGCTGGCGTCCCCCTCGGTCGTGACGTCGCCGCAGCTCTGCCGCGAGCTGGAGGCGGTCGAGCGGGACGGTCGGCTCGCCAACCAGATGCTGCTCGAAGCCAACCTGCGGCTCGTCGTCTCGATCGCCAAACGCTACGTGGGGCGGGGCATGCTCTTCCTGGACATCATTCAGGAGGGCAATCTCGGTCTCATCCGGGCGGTCGAGAAGTTCGACTACACGAAGGGCTACAAGTTCTCCACCTATGCCACGTGGTGGGTGCGTCAGGCGATCACCCGTGCCCTCGCCGATCAGGCGCGGACGATTCGCCTCCCGGTGCACGTGGTCGAGCGGGTCAACCAGATGGTCCGCATGCGCAGGCAGCTGCTCACCGAGCTCGGCCGCGAGCCGACCGTGGAGGAGATCGCCGTCGCCATGGACCTCTCCGTGGACAGGATCGAGGAACTCGTCGGAATCGCCCGTGAGCCGATATCGCTGGAGGCTTCGATCGGGGAGGAGTCCGACGGGCAGTTCGGCGATCTCATCGAGGACACCGGAGCGGTCGAGCCCGTCGAGGCAGCCGTCGCCAGCGTCCTCGGGGAGCAGATTCGCTCTGTGTTGACGGCGCTGACCGACCGGGAGAGGAAGGTCATCCAGCTGCGGTTCGGCCTGGTCGACGGTCGTTGCCGAACCCTGGAGGAGGTCGGCCGTGAGTTCGGGGTGACCCGGGAGCGGATCCGGCAGATCGAGTCGAAGACCCTGGCGAAGTTGCGTCATCCCTCGCGTTCACAGGCGCTGCGCGACTACCTGGAATAGTCCGTCTGGAACAGCCCGTCGCCCGTCTCGTCGATGGCGAGCAGGTCCTGCAGCTCGGTGACGACCTGCTGGAGCTGGCCGGCGAACGCGTACATCCCGTCCGCGACTGCGCGCGGCGTACTCAGGTAGAGGTTGAACCGGTCCGGCAGCAGCACGTAGGCGATGCCGATGCACTGGCTGCTGGTAGACCCGAAGCCGAAGAACTCGACGTTGGTGGACGGCGCGGAGCTGGTGCTCAGGTAGTCGTCGCGCGCCTTGAGGCAACCCGGGGTCTCGTAGAGCGCGATCGGTTCGGTCACCCCCAGCCGCGCGCCTTGGCGGCGGGCGATGAACTGCAGCTCCCACAGGTGCTGCTCGGGGGCCCGCCCGGCCTGGCAGTCCTTCGCGCGCCGCACGTGCGCGTCGGCGGCGGCGCGGAACGCGGTCCGGCGGGTGGCGGTGTCGGTGCCCGGGTCGTTGAGCATCGTCACGAACCGCTGGATCTCCGGGGTGACGACCCGCATCGCCTCCGTGCGGCCGCGCCGCCAGTGCCGGGTGGCGATCGATTCGTAGGTGGCGCCGATGTGCCCCTTGGCCCGGCTGTGCGCCAGCTGGTAGGCGAGCTGCACGAACGCGTCCGGCGACGTCTTCAGTGCCTTGGCCCGGTTCTGCCCGAAGTCGGTGAAGGACAGCACCGTTGAGGCGGTCGCCGCGGCGAACTCCGCGAACGACGCGCCGGCGGCGGCTACGTCCGCCCGCAGGCTGGCGTCGAGGACGAACTCGACGGGCTCGATGACGGGTAGCCCCTGGGGCCGGGCGCCAGAGCTCGCCGAATGCTCCGCGGGCGAGGTACCCAGCAGGTCGTCGACGAAGCTGAGGATCGTCGTCCCGTCCAGCCCACAGTGCTCGACGTTGATGCCCGCCCAGCCGTCGGCGAAAACGATCAGTGACACCGCCTTGTCGAACCACCGGTTGGCGCTGTCGCCGTGGAGCAGGTGGTCACACGCGGCCAGGTTGTCCTCGGGGGTGAGGTCTTCCAGGCACAGGGCGAACAGCGCGGTCTCGATCGTGTCGAGCGCGGCCGCGTTGGCGGGGTCCAGAGTGAGCAGCGCCTGGCGGCTCGCGGCCCAGTCGGCCCGGGCCTTGGTGGTGAGCTGGCCGACGGCGGCGTCCGCCGGAACCCGCGACGCGGCGGCCTTCACCACGGCGCGCAGGCCCGCCGCGAGGTCGTCCAGGGTGTACGGGTGACCGTCCGGCCCGACGACGTCCAGCCGGACGATGTTTCCCCGGTGGAAAACGACGATGTGGCGGGCCTGGGACGGCCCGGGCCACCGCTCGCTGTACGGGGTGCGCACGGTGTCCTGGGCCGCTCCCGGGATCCGGGTCGTGGAGAACAGGAACGTGTTCTGCGCCATCGACAGCGTCTGGCCGCGCTGGACGACCGGCTCGACCCGCTCGTCGTCGAGGCGCAGCTTGTAGTCGACGGCTGCCGCCACGAGCCCGGCGGCCTGCTCCACCTGCGGCTGCTCGGCGGACAGACCCTCGGCGTCCTTGAACAGGAAGATGTAGTTCGCGTTGAGCGCGATGCGGTCGCGCCGGCCGAGGTAGCGGGAGTCCCAGAAGCCGTCCAGCCAGCTGTGTACGCCCTCGGTGGCTTCGTAGCGCTCCAGCGCCGCATGCAGGGTGGGGCCGGGGCCGCCCGGTGCCTGGAAGGCCGCGACGGCCGCCTCGGTCGTCGCCCGCTCGGCCGGGGTCAGCAGCGGCGCGGACCAGGCAAGGAAACGCTCGCAGCTCTCCGCCAGCGTGGGCAACGGCACCCGGGGCAGCAGATCGTCGTTCGCGAAGGTTCCGGTGGACCGCTGGGAGCTACTGATCGCATTCATGCTGGGCCTCGGGTTGTCTCGGGGAACTCGTCTCGGGGACACGGCCATGGTGAACGCCACGGGCTGCGTTGGGTCCATGGTCGCCGAGCTTCCATGGGTGGCGGGCGTTCCATCGGACATTCGGCTCGTACGGTTCATCCGACTCGCATGATGGCCGGGTCGCCCTCGACCTACCAGCCGTACGGGGGGCACCGCCGGCACCGGTCGCCCGTTATCCCGGCGGAACCGGCCGGGTGGGTGTCGCCGCCGGTCGCCGGCCGGAGGCGGGGTGAGTGGTCGAGGGACTGGTCACCCCGCGCGGCCGGGAGATGTGCAGTTGGGCGTACAGCCAGCCCTCGGCCTCCAGCCCCCGTGGATCGACGCCGACGGTGGACAGCGTGTCGAGCACGAGCGACTGCTCCTCGGCGGAGGCGAAGCGCCGCTGCCGGAAGACGCGGTCGACGTGCACGGTCTCATACCCGAGCCTCGTGAGCGTCGCCTCGACCGGTTCGAACGGGAACATCCGCAGCACGAAGTGGGCCATCCACGGCCTGCGCTCACCGGCCGCGCGGGCCACCCGGGCGATGGTTCGCTCGGTGACGTACCCGAGGCAGCCCGTCGAGACGACGATGTCCGTTCCGGCGAGCCGCTTCCGTTCGGCGTCGGTCGGGTCACGGTCCTCCAGGTTGGCGTGCACGGCGGCATCGAGGAACCCGGCCGCGAGCGCGTAGGAGAGGGCCGGCCCCGAGCTGTCCAGGCCGAGGAACTGGCTCGCCTCCAGCCCGTCGCGGGACCGGACGAGCTCGCGGTCACGGGCGAGCAGCAGGTCCCGGGTCGGCCGCGTCCCGGGCGGTGCGTAGCCCTCGTGCAAGTCGTCCAACGTCACGTCACAGCGGAGCAGCGCGGCGTTGATCCCGTAGGAGCAGCCCACGTCCAGGACCGTCGGCGGTCGTCCCCGAACCATCCGGAATTCCCGGATGAGCTGGCTGAAGTACGGTTTGGCGAGCTGCGGGATACAGTAGTCGAGTTTCCGCAGGGTACTGAAGTAGGCGTGTGGGTCGGGCTGCGTGTAGATGTGGTCGAGCGAGATCTTCCCGCTGTCGTCGAACCGCGTCATCCCGGTGGAGTACGCGGCCTCGGAGGAATTCGTGGTTCCGTCGGAGTCGATGGTCTCGGCAGAATATCTGCTGTCGTCGGAATACACGCGTCTGGCGCTCCTTGTGACGGGCGGTCGGGGCAGATGGGCCGGTGCTGACGCAGCTTGCCGACCGCATTCTGGTCCAGCTAGTCCAGCAGTTGGTCGACGCGGACCGCGCTCTTCTCCGCAGCCAGGTGCCGCGGGAGGACCCGGCCGAAGAGCTGCTTCGTGCGTGCGACACTGCCGACGACCTCGGGGTGCCCGGTGTAGGCGAAGATTGCGGAATGCCGGGCCGTGTCGCCCTCGACCGGGCTCACCCGGTGCATCGAATAGCGGCCCAGGAAAAGCTGGAGATCACCAGGCCGGACGGTGAGACGCCGGACCAGATGGCCGCCCTCGCCCGCCAGCACGGCCCGCACGCCGGCGAAGTTCTCCGCCTGCGCGGACCTGATGTTCGGGCAGTACTCGAAGTCGCCCCCGGCCCGCGGCGCCTGCGTGAGCAGGCTCACCGCGAATTCGTTCGTGTCGAAGTGCCAGGGGTGCTCCAGCCCGGGGGCGATGACGTTGAGGCACAGCCCGGCCAGCGGGTCGGCGAGTTCGTGGACTCTCGGCAGGTCGAAGCAGCCGGCGATGAAATGCTGGAAGAGCTCGCTGGTGTAGAGCCGGTGGACGGCGAATTCGGTGGGAATCTGGTCGCGGGCGACGAAGGCATTCCCTCGCCGCATCGTGAACCGGCCCGGATGATCGGCCGGCAACGACGAGTCGACCGCGATGTTGTAGGCGTTGACCGTCTCGACCTCGTCATACGCGAGCGGAGCGACGGTGGCGCACTCCTGTGCGAACGCGGTGGGCCGGACGAATCCCGGGAGGACACAGCACCCGCGAGTGCGCAGTTCTTCCCGGGCCCACGAGACGATGTCCCGCCAGGCGCGGCTCGAAGGTTCGGTGAGAGGATAACGAACCGTATCGATCAGCTCGCTGATGGACCAGGTTTCCGTCGCAACCATGTGACTCCTCTCCGCCGCTAGGCGGCGGCATCGGGCCGCCGATGGGAACCGTCCACGACCTCGATGTGATGTGTCACATGGTCACCCGATGCTCGGGATGGCGAAAGTCAGTGTGAGATGTCGCACGACTGCGCTCGCATGGGACGCGAATCCAGCTCACATCGCGGCGATGAGAAGCCATGGCCCGGTGCCGTCCCCCGGGGCGCCACGCCAGGCGCTGCTCTCCCCGGGAGACGACACCGCCGACGGCTCGCACCGTGCCGCGGTCCGCGCTCCTGACCGCCGTGTTACAGGACGCCGCGGCGCCACGGTCCGGTGATGGCCGCGGTGAAACCGCTGCCCACCTCGGAGGCGCCGAAGACGTTCGCGAACAGTGTCTGGCCGTCCGGGCTGAAGCAGGCGCCGGCCCATTCGGAGTCGCTGAAGCAGTTCACCGCGAACTCGAAGGCCTTCCCGTCCTGGGTGAGGCCGATCAGCCGGTTGACGTCGGTGATGCCAGGGGCGAGGGGGTGGGTGTCGCCGTCTTTACCGCCGGCGTCGTCCTCGCACAGCAACAGGCTGCCCTGTGGAGTTATCGTGATGTTGTCGGGTGAGTCGAGGACGGACCCGCCGGGTGATTCGAACACCAGGCGCAGCCGGCCGGCGTCGGTGTGACTCCCGCTGGTGCGGCGGCCCCGTCCTGCGGCGGGCTGGTACTGCCAGATCTGGCCGTAGCCTTCCGCGAAACCGTCGGAGTTGACGTCGCCGTTCTTGACGTCCCCGCCGCTGGTGGAGGCGAAGAAGATCGAATAATCTGCTGCCCAGATGCCTTCCAGCCGGTTGAACTTCGCCGCGCCGCCGGCCCAGCCCTGCGCGAACACACTGGTCGGGTTCGGTTTCTCGGCCTCGACGATCGGGTCCGGGTCGGGGTTGTCGATGTCGACCCACTCTACCGGCAGCCACACCCCGCGCCGCTGCCCTTCCCGCAGGTCGACCTGCGGCCTGCCCGTGACCGCCAGAATCTGCAGCAGCCCGCCCTTCTCCAACTTGTCCGGGTCTTTGGGGATGAACCGGTAGAATCCCGAGCCGCGGCCGGAGCCGGAGTCCTCGGTCAGGTACACCACACCGATGCGCTGGTCGACCGCGACCGCCTCGTGGGAGAAGCGGCCCAACGCGGTCAGCGGCACCGATGGGACGGTCGTGCCCGCGCCCGCCGGGACCAGGAAGACGTAGCCGTGCTTCTTGTCGAAGCCGTTCGCCGGGCCGACGACAGTCTCCTCGCAGGTGATCCAGCCCTTGTACCGGTAGGCCTGGCCGCCGGCGCAGTTGACCGTGGTCCCGTTCAGGCCGATGTAGTCGTTGACGATCGTGCGGGTCTTCGGGTCGAAGTCGAGAACCGTGACCCCGCCGAAGGCCTTCGGGTCGTACTTCGTACCGTCCGGGCCCTTGACCGAGCCCGACCCGGCCGGGGACCGGTCCTCGCTGTTACGGATCAGTCGCACCCGTCCTCCGGCCAGCCCGAACGCACCCATGCCGTCGAGGTTGACCGGGTTCGGGGTGTTCGGGTCACTCACCAGCGGCGTGCCGGTCTTGGCCAGCGCCACGTAGCTGAATCCGGCCGGCAGCGCGAGGTACTTGGTGCCGCCCGGCTCGTTGACGGGAGCCAGCGGGCTGAGCGGACCGTAGCCGCCGGTGTAGGGCCCGCCGGTGGGCGGGGGCGGCGCGGCCAGGGCCGCGTTCTCCAGGGCCGGTAGCAGAGCCGACGCCACTACCGCCCCGCCCACGGCCGTCGCACCCCTGCTCAGTAGTGCGCGCCTGTTGATCTGAACCACGTTCAGCCTCCCATACCGATCGTTCCGGACCAGCCGACAGGCTGGCAGCTGCCCACGCAGAGCACAGGAGACAACACGCAGCCAGAATGTTAAGGCTGAATGAAATACGAGGTTGCGGTATCTGGTCGGCATGTCCCGGCAACCCACAGTGCCGGCAACCCAT
>NZ_CDWRCK010000085.1:0-15331 GCF_977927595.1 Frankia sp. CcWB3 | reverse complement strand
GCAGCAACGGCTCCAGCACAGCCCACTGCTCGTTCGTCAGGTCACCCCGCACCACACAACGGATCATGCAATCCGAAAATCACCATCAGATCCACGGCCAGCCTCGGGACATACTTCCCAAACATGCCCTAGTAACAGAGTGGCTCTGCTAGCCAGGAGTGGCCCTGGCGATACGGGCGGGGTGTCGGTTGGAGTTCACCGCATCGCGGCCCGCTATGCGAAGCGCCGGCTGCGACCCGAGGTCCGCGGGTCGCAGCCGGCGCGTGGCGGGCGGCTGCCATGGTCGCCGCCCGGTTACCGGGATCTTGTGTTATCGGGATCTTGTGTTATCGGGGATCCGGTGTTATCGGGGATCTTGTGCTGCCGGAATCCCAGTACTAACGGGGGGATCCGGATGTTACAGGGGGATGTTGCCGTGCACGTTCTTGTCGGTGCGGGAACGGGTCAGTGCGTCGGCGAGGGCGGAGGCAACCGCGCCCCGGGTGGCGGCGGGGGTGACGACCGCGTCGACGACGCCGAGTTCCACGGCGCGGTCGATGCCACCGACGGTGCGGATGTGCTCCTCGGTCAGCTCCGCCAGGACGCTGGGGCGGCGCTGGGCCGGGACCTCGGCGAGCTTGCGGCGGTGCAGAATGCCGACGGCGGCCTCGGCGCCCATGACGGCGACCTGGGCGGTCGGCCAGGCGTACACGGCGGTCGCGCCCAGGCTGCTGGCGTTCATTGCGATGTACGCGCCGCCGTACGCCTTGCGGGTCACGACGGTGACGCGCGGCACGGTGCATTCGGAGAAGGCGTAGAGCAGCTTCGCTCCCCGCCGGACCACGCCTTCCCATTCCTGGCCCACCCCCGGCAGGTAACCGGGCACGTCGACGAGCACGACCAGCGGAACACCGAAGGAGTCGCACATCCGGACGAACCGGGAGGCCTTCTCAGCCGAGGTCGCGTCAAGGCATCCACCACGGCGCAGCGGGTTGTTCGCGACCACCCCGACGGTACGCCCGCCGAGGCGCCCCAGCACCGTCACGATGTTCGGCGCCCACCTCGGGTGCAGCTCGACGGCCTCGTCCTCGTCGTCGAGCACCGCCTTCACGAGCGGACGCACGTCGTAGGCCCGCCGGGGATTGTCGGGCAGCAGTTCCCCGAGCTCGCGTCCGGCGGCGGGGCCGATGTCGCGCTGATCGGCCAGCAGCACCGCGACCGCCCGGGTCCGCTCGACGGCCTCGTCCTCGGAGTCGCAGGTCACGTGCACGACGCCGCTGCGCCTGGAGTGCACGTCCGGCCCACCCAGGCTGTCGGCGGTGCATTCCTCACCGGTCACCGAACGCACCACGTCCGGGCCGGTGACGAACACCTTCGCCCCCGGGCCCATGATGACGATGTCGGTCAGGGCCGGCCCGTAGGCGGCCCCACCGGCGGCGGCCCCGAGCACGAGCGAGAGCTGCGGGATCCGGCCGGAGGCCCGCACCGTGGCGGCGAAGATCCGGCCGACTCCGTCAAGCGAGGCGACACCCTCCTGAAGCCGGGCGCCTCCCGAGTGCCAGATCCCAACGACCGGGCAGTTCATCCGGACGGCGGACTCGATGGCATGAACGATGCGGGCACAGCCGTCGCGCCCCATTGCGCCACCCTGTACCGTCGGGTCGGTCGCGAAGGCGACGATTTCGTTCCCGTCGATAAGCCCTTGCCCGGCAACGACTCCGGACGTGTCGCCGACCGCGAATAGCGACAGGGTGTCTGGATCGAAAAACCGGGCGAGCCGAGCCTGAGGCGTGCGGGGGTCGACTCGGTCGATCGTGGACAGACTCACCGTGCGTCTCCTTGCCTGAGCGGCGTCGGACTGCTTCGCAGGAGGTCGATACGCGACCACCTGTGGTATGCGCCGGCTTCCGCTGAGCACTCGGTCCGGCGATCATGACGCTCGCCGGAACGGCGGGCGGTGTCGCGGCGGTGGTGGGGTGGCCGGCGCCGCGGCGGGTGACATCGGGTGGTGGTGCGGCTGGTCAGGCGGTGAAGGCCAGGCAGATGTCGTGACCGCCGAACCCGAACGAGTTCGACAGCGCGGCGCCCGGGCCGATTGTCCGGTTGTCGATCCGCACGACGTCGAGCGCGATCTCGTCGTCGAGAGCATCGAGGTTGCGCGTCGCGGGAACCAGGCGTTCCCGCAGCGCCAAGACGCTGAACACGGCCTCGACCGCGCCGGCGGCACCGAGCAGGTGCCCGGTGGTCGACTTGGTCGACGTCACCGCGATCTCGTCGGTGTGGTCGCCGAAGGCGCTGCGCAACGCCAGCGCCTCCGCCGCGTCACCGGCGGGGGTGGACGTGGCGTGGGCGTTGACGTGGACGATGTCACGGGGTTCCAACGAGCCGGACCGCAGCGCCGCCCGGATCGCCCGGGCCGCGCCGGCACCGGTCGGCTCCGGCGCGGCGATGTGGTAGGCGTCCGAGCTGATGCCGGCGCCGGCCAGGGTGCCGTGAACCCGGGCACCGCGGGCGGCCGCGTGCTCGGCCGACTCGAGGATGAGGATCGCCGCGCCCTCGCCGAGCACGAAGCCGTCCCGTGCCTTGTCGAACGGACGGGAGGCGGCCTCGGGTGCGTCGTTGCGGCGGGACAGCGCCTGCATCTGCGCGAAGCCGGCCATGGTCAGCGCCGAGATCGCCGCCTCGCTACCGCCGGCGATCACGACGTCGGCGCGCCCGGCCCGGATGATGTCCAGCGCCAGCGCGATGGCCTCCGACCCGGAGGCGCACGCGCTGACTGGGGCGTGCACCCCCGCCTTCGCGCCGAACGCCAGGCCCACGGTGCTGGCCGGGCCGTTCGGCATGAGCATCGGCACCAGGTGCGGGGACACCCGCCGGGGGCCCTTCTCCCGGATCACGTCATGCTGGTGGAGCAGGGTGAGCACGCCCCCGATCCCCGAGGCCACACACGCGGCGAGGCGCTCCTGGTCGACCGCGGGTGAGCCCGCGTCAGCCCACGCCTCACGCGCGGCGGTCAGAGCCAGCTGCTGGCTGCGGTCGAGGGTACGAGCCTCGACCCGACCCAGCGGCGGCTCCACCGCCAGCGGCGCGGCGATCTGGACCGGGAGCTGCTCGACCCAGTCCTCGGTGAGACGCCGGACGCCGGAGCGGCCCGAGAGCAGACCCTCCCACGTCGAGGCGACATCGCCACCGAGGGGAGTGGTAGCCCCGAGGCCGGTGACGACGACCTGCCTGGGGGTCGTGGTCACGCCGCGACACCTGCCCGCTGAATGTAGGAAACCGCGTCACCGACGGTCTTGAGGGTCTTCACGTCGTCGTCCGGGATCTTCACCCCGAACTTCTCCTCCGCGGCGACGACCACCTCGACCATGGACAGCGAGTCCACGTCCAAGTCGTCGATGAAGGTCTTGTCGGCCGTCACGTCGGCCGGGTCGACACCGGCGACCTCTTCGAGGATGACGGCGAGACCGGCGAGGATGTCAGCTTGGGACATGATTGTTCCTCCTGATGGGACGTTGTCGGTCGGTGGCGGGTGGTGCGCGGGGCTGCCGCGTACCAGCGCGGAAGCGCGGGCGCCTGGATCAGGGGCGCGGTCGGGCTGGTGGTCATCGGACGCCTCGCCGCAGTGCGGTGCGGGACGGTCGCGGCGTCGAGGGTTGGTCGAGGTTGTCAGGGGCAGCGTACGAGCTGCCCGCAGTAGGTCAGGCCGGCACCGAAGCCGAACAGCAGCACCGGGTCTCCCCGGCGGATCTCGCCGCTTTCCAGCAACCGGCTGAGTCCCAGCGGAATGCTTGCGGCGGAGGTGTTGCCGGCGTCGACCACATCGCGGGCAACGGCGGCGTTCGTGGCGCCGATACCCGTCACCAACGCTTCGACGACCCGCAGGTTAGCCTGGTGCGGAACGATACCCGCGAGGTCCTCGGGTGCCACGCCGGCCTGCTCGCAGATCTGGCGGAGGACCGGGACCAGGGAGATCGCCCAGCGGAACACCGCCTGGCCCTCCATGCGGAAGACGTTGTCGCCGTAGCCGGGGACCTGGATTGTCTCGGGCCGGGACCCGTCGTGCCCCCAGACCGCGGGGCCGATCTCGTTCGTCTCCGCCGGGCCGACCACGGCTGCTCCGGCACCGTCGGCGAGCAGGATGCAGGTGCTGCGATCGTCCCAGTCGGTGTAGTCCGACAGCCTTTCGGTGGCCACCACGAGCACGTTGCGCAGGGTGCCGGCGCGCACCATGCCGGCGGCCGTCGACACCGCGTAGCTGAAACCGGCGCAGGCGCCGTTGATGTCGAACGCCCCGGCCTGGCCGGCCCCGATGCGATGGGCGATCTGCGGACCGGCACCCGGGATCTGGGAGGGAGAGGTGCAGGTCGCCCCGATCACCAGATCGATCGAGTCGGCGGTGAGGCCGGCGGCGGCGAGCGCCTTCTCCGCGGCCGCGGCGCCCATCGCGACGATGGTCTCCTCGTCGTCGGCGATGCGCCGGCTGGCGATGCCGGTACGGGCCTGGATCCAGGCGTCGGAGGTATCGACCCGCTGGGCGATCTCGTCGTTGGTCACCACCCGGGCCGGGCGGTAAACGCCGAGGCCGAGCATGCGGGCACTGGTCAGCTCGGTCATGCCTGCGCTCCCACCAGGGCGTCGTCCGTCGTCGAGCCCGGTGGAGTTCCGGGGGCCGGGCCCGCCGGGCTCGCGCTCAGGAGCTGGTCGCCGAGGTACTCGGCGACCAGCTCGCGGGCCGCGGGCAGGTCGTCGGGGCTCTTCACCGCGTGGATCGTGACACCGGGCAGTTCCCGGCGGGCGAGCCCGGCGAGAGCACCGGCGGGGGGGAGTTCGACGACCGCACCGACCCCGAGATCGCGCAGCGTCGCGAGACACAGGTCCCACCGGACCGGCGCCGCGACCTGGGCCACCAGCCGGCTGATCAGCTCGGCCGGGTCGGTGACGATCGCCCCGTCGGCGTTGGACAGCGCGGCGGCCCGCGGCACCCCGGGCCGGATGCCGCCCGCGACCGCGGCCAGCGCGTCGCGCGCGGAGGACATGTGCCGGGTGTGAAAAGCGCCGGCGACGGACAGGGGACGCAGCCGGACACCCGCGGGCGGCTCCGCGGCGAGCCGGGCGAGGTCGCGGGCGGTGCCGGCGGCGACGATCTGCCCGGCACCGTTGCGGTTGGCGGCGGTCAGGCCGAGTTCGCTCAACCGGGCGGTCACCGCCTCGGGATCACCGCCGAGCAGCGCCGTCATGCCGGTCTCGACCCGGGCGGATGCCTCGGCCATCGCGCGTCCCCGCAGGGCCACCAGGACGAGGGCCTCCTCGGCGGTGAGGGTACCGGTGAGGGCCGCAGCGGTGATCTCGCCGACGCTGTGACCGGCCAGCACCAGGGTGTCCGATCCGACCGGGGAGGTGACCGGCAGCCCGAGCTGTTCGGTCGCGACCAGCCCGCTCGCGACGATCAACGGCTGGGCGATCGCCGTATCCCGGATTGTCTCGGCGGGCGCTTCGCACCCGGCTTCGAGCAGGTCGATCCCGGCTGCGGCGGACCACCAGCGCAGCCGTTCCTCCGCCCCCTCGAGACCGCGCCAGGCGCGGAGCTGTCCGGGGGTCTGTGCACCCTGGCCGGGCGCGAGGATCGCGAGCACCTGTTCACCTAACCCTTCACGAGGACTGGTTGTCGCTGGCGGCTACTCACCGATGTGTCGACCGGCTGTTGTAGGTGTCCTACAAACCGATCTGTTTGGATCGGACGTTACTGCGCGACGCTGACATCGGCCTGGAATGGCATGACGGACCTGCAAAGTAGTTCGATGTGACCATTCTCGCGCGGGGGTGAGAGGGGTGTGGGAGGACTTGAACGATCATGTTTTTCCTGTAGGTAACACACCGTCGAGGCGTCCCAGAACGAGCGCAATATGCAGGATGAAGCGTTCGCGGTGGTCCGCCGGATCCAGCCCGCACACCTCGGCGGCCTTACGGAGTCGGTAACGGACCGTGTTGGTGTGGAGATACAGCGCCCGGGCCGTCGCCTCCAGCGACGAGCCGAAGTCGAGATAGGCCCCGGCGGTCTCCAGTAGCGGGGTACCGGCGTCGCGCAGCGGGACGTACACCTCGTCGATGAGCGCCCGCCGGGCGTCAACGTTCCCCGCGAGGGCGAGTTCCGGGAGCAGGGCGCGGGCCATGACCGGCCGGGGCGCGGCCGGCCAGGCGGCGACCACGTCCGTGGCGGCGAGGGCGACCCGCGCCGCGTGCGGTGCCCCGGTCAGGTCACCGACCACCGGGCCGATCACCACCGGGCCCGGCCCGCAGGCGGGAAGCAGCGCCCGGGCCGCGTCGAGGACGGTGTTCACCGGCGCGGTGCCGCCGGCCGGGCGGGTACCCGCGGTGGGGGGAGGTTCGACGCTGTTCTCCGGCTGGAGGGTCATCTCGGGACGGCCGATGCCGTCCCTGCCGGCAGTGAAATTCCCGCCGACCACCATCACCAGGCGATCATGGTGGACCCCGGCGAGAACCTCCAGTTGGGCCATGCGGGCGAGCCGGTGCGCCTCGTCGACCACCACCTCCGGCGAGTTGCTCCCGGCCGTGCCGACGATGACGGTGACGGACGGCGGGTTACGCCAGCCCACCGCGGCCGCCCGTGACGGCAGTGCCCGGTCGACCTCGCCCCGGACCACGTGGTCGACGACCAGCGCCTCCAGCCGGGCATCCCAGGCACCGCGTTCCTCGGCGGCGCGGGCGTAGACGACCGCGCCGGCGAACGCGATGTCACGGGAGTAGCGCAGGACATCGGCGAGCAGCCGTTGCTCGTGCTCCGGGCCGGCCAGGTTCGGCACCTCGGCCTCGATCGCCTCCACCGCGACCCGGACCAGATCGACGAGCCGGCGGAAGGTCACGGCGCGGACGAGTTCCCGCGGGGCGACCCGGAAGACGTCCTCGGACAGATCCCGGGCGTGTTCGGGCCGCCGGCACCACTCCACGAACGACGAGATGCCGGCCTGCACCACGAGCTGAATTCCGGCGCGGTGACTGGCCGACATGGCTGGGAACCAGGGCAGCGCCTCCGCCATCCGGGCCGCCGCCCGGGAGGCGAGCATCCCGCTCGACCGTTCCACCCGGCGGATCACCTCGCTGGTGCTTTCTCCGCCGGGTGTGCTCCCGGTCGATGTGGGTCGGGCTTGGTCGCCGTCGGGTCTGGGGCTGGCCCCGCCGGCCGACCACGGATTGCCCAGATCAGGGATACGCGGCTCCGGGTAGTCGACGGATTGCTCCGGCACCGGCTCGGTTTCGGGGCTCGGCTCGGTCTCGGATGCCGGTGTGGGGACGGGGGGTGCCCCCGGTTCAAGGCGGGCTGTCCCGGTCGCTGCGTCCGAGGAGGAATCCGAGGAGGAGGCTGCCACGCCCGTCAGCATGCCTCAGCCGTCCCGCACCCCTGTGTATTGCGGGTCCCGGCACGTCGCTGGTCTCGGCGCATTGCCGGTCCCGGCAGGTGGCTCCGACGGGTGGTTCGGGATACCCCGGTCGGTCGGGCCTGGTCCCGGGCGTGGAATTCACCGAACGGGGGATGGTGCCGAGGCGGGAAGGCCACAGGAGCGGGAGTGGGGCGGGAGCGGAGGCGATGCGGGATGCTGCGGGTATGCGCGAGGTGAGCATTCGTGGAGACGGGATACGGCTGGGGCAGTTCCTCAAGCTCGCGGATGTGGTCGAGGCCGGGTCCGAGGTGAAGGAGCTGCTCGCGGGCGGGATGGTGCGGGTCAACGGGGAGGTCGAGACCCGGCGGGGCCGGCAGCTCGCGCCGGGGGACGAGGTTGCCGTGGCCGGCGAGGCACTCCGGGTCCTATGAGCCATCGCCACGACTCTGCCGGTCACCGGGCGTCAGAGCCGGTCGGAGTAGGTGTCCGCCCAGCCGTGGACCTTCGCCACGTAGGCCCTGGTCTCCTGGAAGTCGGGGATGCCCCCGGCGGTTCGCACGGCGCTCGGGCCGGCGTTGTAGGCGGCCAGGATCAGCGAGACCCGGTCGCCGGGTAGATACCCGACCTCCTGGGCGAGCCGGGCCTCGTAGAAGGCCGCGGACGGGATGGCGTCGAGCGGGTCGAGTGGGTCGGTGATCCCGTCGTGGTTGCCGTCGATCCCGAATTCGGCCCAGGTGGTGGGGAGGAACTGCATGATGCCCCGGGCGCCGGCGCGCGAGACCGCCTGCGCGTCGAACTTGCTCTCCACCCGGGCCTGCGCCGCGAGCTGCGCGGCGGTCAGGACACCGTAGGTCGCCGCCGCGGACCGGAAGACCGGGACCAGGTCGTCGGGCACGTCGAGGTGGGGGTACCGCAGTACGCCACAGCCGCTCATCAGGGTGATGACGATGAACGCGGCCAGGGTAGAACGTGCGGGCGCCCCATTGATCATCCGCACATTGTCCGTCTCCGGGATCGGGGGTGTCCCGTTGCCCACGTCGTCATGCCACGTCCCGAGGGTCTTCGTCCACGCGAAGCTATCCAACCAGGGCCGTGCGCAGTGACCGCAGGTCGGTCTCGGTGAGACCGGTGTGCCGAGCCCAGGCCGCGGGACCGCCTCAACCGGTGTCGACACCGGCCAGAAAGCCCCGCATGACCTCGGGCCGGCAGGCCAGCTGGCCCGAGGTGAGCGAGGTCACCGAGTGGTTATAGGACGGTCGGTCGGCCAGGCGGGCGTTGACCCGGTCGATGCGCTCGTTCGTCTGGACGTAGTCGGCGATGATCGCCTCGGGGTGCACGCCGACGAGACTGAGGAGCAGGGCAGCGAGCATGCCGGTACGGTCCTTTCCCGCCGCGCAGTGGAACAGGGCCGGGCCCGCCGCCGGCTGGGCCAGCAGGTGCAGCGCCCTGGCCACCGAGTCCCCGGCCAGGCGCAGGTAGTCCAGGTAGTGCTCGATTCGGTCGGCTGAGTCGCGGTCCTTGACGATGGCAGGGTAGCGCGGGTCGTCCGGCATCACCCATTCACCGGGGAGAAAGGACAGGTTGTGGTAAGCGACCGGTTCGTAGGCGAGCGGCCCGCGGCCCTCCCGCTCCGCCTCCTCCTTGGCCCGTAGGTCGATGACCATGCGTAGCCCGAATGTCTCCCGCAGCGTGAGCACGTCATCGCCCGTCAGGGCCTGGACGGAGTCGGTGCGCAGGAACACCCCCCATCGGGTGGTTGCACCGTCCAGGGTAGGCAGCCCACCCAGATCTCGCGCGTTATCGCAACCCGACATGTTGAACCATCGCTCCACACGCTGATCGTAGAGCCCGAGGTGGTGCCGCCGGGCCCGTTGGGCGCAGTCGGGTCAGGGGTGCGGATCAGCCACACGGTGGGGCGTCCCGCTGACTGGGCGGAGGGCTGGCGAGCCTCGCCGTCGTGTGTGCCCCACCTGACTCGGGTTGCGGCTGCTCGGGTGCGGCGTGCTCGGGTGCGATGTGGATCGGCCGGGCGGGCACCCCGGCGACGACCTGCGCGGCCCGGATGTCGTCGGTGACGACGGACCCGGCTCCCACAACCGCTCCGTCGCCGATGCTGCGCAGGCCGACGATGCTCGCCTGCGCGCCGATCCACGCCCGCGCGCCGACGGCCACCGCACCGGAGAGCCGGGCCCCCGGCGCGACCGTGACATAGTCGCCCAGGCGGCAGTCGTGCGCCACGCTGGCGCCGATGTTCACCACTACGTGCCGACCGGTTTCGACGTTGGTGGTGATGCTGGCGAGAGCACAGACGACGGTACCCGGCCCGAGCTTCACGTCACCTCCGACGCTGGCCCGGGGGTGGACGAGGGTCGCCGGTCGCCGGCCGCGGGCGCTGGCGTACCGGTCGACGCGGGACCGGGTGGCCGCGTCGGCGAAGCCGATCAGGTAGTCGGCGTCGAGCCGATCGAGCAGGTCGAGTCCACCGAGGAGCGCGGCTCCGCGCCGGGCGAGTGGATCCGGGTCCACGCGGTCGTCATCGACGAAGCCGAGGACGTCGTAGCGGGGACCCTCGGTGGCCGCGTTGACCGCCTCCACCAGATCGAGCAGTTCCCGGCCGTGCCCTCCCGCGCCCACGATGACCAGCGAGCGCAGGTGAGCGGGCACGCGGCGACCGTAGCCCCCGATCTAGACGAGTTCAATCTGACACTCAGAGTAGTCGATTGGACCTTCTGGATGGCGTGGTGTCGCTCTTCGTGAAGAGATAGCCGGCGCAGGCGACCGATCATACTACTATTCGTATCATCATTATCTCGAAGGGTGATGAATGGTGAAGGTAGTCGTGACGGGTGGGGCCGGCTTCATCGGGGCCCACCTGACCAGAGCGCTCCTCGCGGCGGGCGCGGAGGTCGTCGTGATCGACGATCTGAGCACCGGGGCGCTGTCGAAGCTCGCCGGGCTGCCGGCCGAGCTCGTCGTCGGCAGCGTGACCGACCGGACGCTGGTCGAACAGGCGTGCACCGGAGCGTCGAGCATCGTGCACCTGGCTGCCCGGCCGTCGGTCGAACGGTCGTTGCTCGACCCGATGGCCACCCACGCGGTGAACGCGACCGGCACCCTGACGGTGCTCGGCGTCGCCCACCGGGCCGAGACGCACGTCGTCGTCGTGTCCTCCTCATCGGTCTATGGTGATCAATCGGCCGCTGGTGCTCAGCCGGCGGCCGGTGTTCAACCGGCGGCCGATGACCGGTCGGCCGCCGATGGCGCGGGCCCGCTGCCGCGGTCGGCGGGCACCCCGTGCCTTCCGCGCAGTCCCTTCGCGGCCTCGAAGCTCGCCGCCGAGGGATATGCGCTGTCCTACCAGGCCAGTTTCGGTCTGCCGGTGCTCACGGTCAGACCGTTCGACGTGTTCGGCCCGTACCAGTCCGCCGGGCACACGTACGCGGCCGTGGTGCCGACCTTTATCGAGGCTGCGTTGGCCGGCCGGCCGGCCGCTGACGGTGCACGGGGACGGCCGGCAGACGCGCGATTTCATCCCTGTCGAGCTGGTCACCGGGATGCTGTGCGATGCGGTGCGCCGCCGGCTGACCCATCCACACCCGGTCGACATCGGGTCCGGGACCCGTACCGACCTGCTCACCCTGATCGTCCGGCTGGAGGGGATCCTCGGCCGGCGGCTGGTCGTCGAGCACGCCGCACCCCGGCCCGGGGAGATCCGGGACTCCCAGGCGGACACGACGACGATGCGTTCGCTGTTCCCGGACGCGCCCGGGGCGGATCTCACCACCGCGTTGACGGCAACCGTGGCCTGGTAGGCCGACCGGCTGGGGGCGGACCGGGCACCGGCCCCAGCCGTCCTCCCGTGACGGCTGGGGCCCGTGCACCGGCGAGTGCGGCCCCCGTGCGAGGCGGCCGTGACGGCACGCCGTGACGGCACGCCGTGATGTGGATCGCTGTAACGATCCGCTTGCCATCGTCGGCATTCACGACTTTTTGACCTTCCCGAACGGGTTACCGGGCCGGGTGCGGTCGACGGTTGGACGCCGTGGGCTGGATGGGAATCCGCCCGGTCACGTCCGCGCCGGCCGGGACCTCGTCCGCCGCGGCGTCCGTGCCGGCGAGGGCCGCGAGTTCGGCCAGCACCTCTTCCGGCGGGGCCCAGGGATCGAGGGCGAGGGCATGGGTCGGGTCCAGGGCGGGCACGCCCACGTGCGAGATCAGCGGGTGGTGCGGTCGATGGTCGTCCTCGCCTGCGCCGAGGAGCTCCTCATGGAGCTTCTCGCCGCGGCCGAGCCCGGTGTAGACGATCTCGATCGGCCGGTTCTCCCGAGCCACGAGCCGGGCGGCCACGTCCGCGATGCGCACCGGCTCGCCCATGTCGAGCACGAGGGCCTCGCCGGGTGATCCCAGCGCCCCAGCCTGCAGGACCAGCTGCACCGCCTCGTGGATGGTCATGAAGTACCGGGTGACCTCGGGGTGGGTGACGGTGATCGGCCCGCCGGCGGCCAGCTGGCCGGCGAAGACGGTCAGGACGGAGCCGTTGCTGCCCAGGACGTTGCCGAACCGGACGCTGACCAGCGTTCCGCGGGCCCGGCGGGCGAGGCACGCGGTGAGCCGCTCGGTGATCCGCTTCGAGTAGCCGAGGGCGCTCGTCGGGTTCGCCGCCTTGTCCGTGGAGATGTTGACCAGCCGGTCGACGCCGCAGGCCACGGCCGTCTCCAGGATCGTCAGGGTGCCCCAGACGTTGGTCTTCACCGACTCGCCGGGGAAGCGTTCGAGCAACGGGAGGTGTTTGAGCGCGGCGGCGTGGAAGACGACCTCGGGCCGGCGCTCCGTGAACAGCGTGGTCATCAGGTCGATGTCGCGGATGTCGCCCAGCACGATGGCGTCGTCGTCGAGCATCGCCCGGCCGGAGATCGACAGCTGCACCGCGCGCAGTGCCGACTCGTCCCGGTCCAGCATGATCAGTTCGGCCGGCCCGTAGCCGGAGATCTGCCGGCACAGCTCCGAGCCGATCGATCCGCCCGCCCCCGTCACGAGCACCCGTCGGCCCGCGAGGTAGCTCGCGGCGGCGGACATGTCGGTGCGGATCTGCCGCCGGCCGAGGAGGTCGGCGAGGTCGAGGTCGCGGATGTCCCCGACGCCGACCCGCCCGTCGATCAGGTCCGCGACGCGGGGAAGCACCTTCACGGTCAGCCCGGCGCCCTCGGCGATTGCGCTGATCTCCCGCAGCAGTGTGCCGTCGGCGCTGGGGATCGCCACGAGCAGGGTCCTGGCCCCGGTCGACTCGGCGACGGCGCCGATCCGCTCCCGGCCACCACGTACCCGGACCCCGAGCAGCTGGAGGTTGTGCGTGCTCGGGTCGTCGTCGAGCAGCGCGACCGGGTAGTAGGGACTGTCCCGGGTGCGCAGCATGGCCGCCAGTACCCGTTCGGCCCCGTCACCGGCGCCGAACACGAGGAGCGGTTCGGCGTGGTCCCTGTTCGGCCGGCGGAGGTGTTCCTCGGTCAGCCGCCAGAGGTAGCGGATGCCGAACATCACGACCAGGGCCACCGCGCCGCCCAGCGGCGGCACGCTCAGCGGGACGGGTCTTGGGGAGCCGAACACGGCGATGACGACGACCACGCTGACGACCGTGAGCAGGACCGACACGAGCAGGCCGAGGACCTCCTCGAAGCCGCCGAAGCGGTAGCGCCCCAGGTAGAGGTGCAGGGCGGTGCCCAGGAAGTGGAGCACGCAGACGGCGAGCGTGCAGATGACCCAGAAGCCGAGATCGCTCAGCGCGCCGAGAGTGAAGTCCAAGCGGCCGATCTGGGCCGAGATGAGGCCCAGGACCAGCGCCGCGCTGTCCAGAGTGATCTGCAGGCCAACCCGCTGGCGGAGGTTGAGCCGGGAGGCGCGCCGTGCGATGTGTGCTGTCCACCGACCATGACTCACTCTGTCTACTCTACATCTCCACATGAGGCCATAGAGTAAGCATGGCTAAGAGTAAAAGAACGACTACCCATCGAGTATGTTGAGTCGGTCTTCGATGACGGTGAGTGGTCGGGACCGAGGTCCCGGGAGGGTGGTCGACGGGTGGAGCTGCGCGACTACGTCCGTGTTCTGCGCCGAAGCTGGATGATCATGATTGCCGGCATGGTCCTCGGCGGGCTGCTGGCCGCTACGGCGACCTGGCGAACGACGAAAGAGTACGCCGCCTCGGTGACGATGGTCGTCTCCTCGTCGGACAACGGTGCCGGAGCCGTCTCGGCCTACCAGGGAGGCCTGTTCTCCCAGCAACGCGTCAAGTCCTACGCCAACCTGGTGGCCAGCGAGCGGGTGGCGACGGCCGTGATCGCACGCCTGCACCTGCACGCGACTCCGGAGGCCCTGCGGGCCCAGATCAGCGCGCACGCCGTCCCGGACACCGTGCTGCTCCAGGCCGTCGTGCGCGATCCCGACCCGAGACGAGCCATGATCATCGCAGATGCTGTCGGTGAGGCGTTCTCCACCACCATTGCGGAGATCGAGACGCCGTCGGTCGACGAACCGCCCTCCGTGCGGGTGACTGTCTGGGAACACGCGAAGCTGCCCGTCTCGCCCGTCTCGCCCCAGCCGATCCGCGACCTCGCGCTCGGAGTGCTGCTCGGGCTGATCGTCGGCATCGCCGCCGCGGTCGTCCGGTACCGCCTCGACACGAGCGTGTCCAGTGAGGACGACGCCCGTGAGACGACCGAGCTGCCCAACCTCGCCGTCATCGGCTACGACGGTGCCGCCGCCCGGCATCCCCTCATTGTCAACACCGGGCCCCGCTCGGCCCGGGCGGAGGCGTTCCGCCAGCTGCGGACCAACCTGCAGTTCATCGAGGTGGACACCGGACCTCGATCGATCCTGGTGAGCAGTGCGGTCTCCGGTGAGGGCAAGACCACCGTGGCCTGCAACCTCGCGATCACCCTGGCGCAGGGCGGTGCGCGGGTCTGCCTGATCGAGGGGGACCTGCGACGGCCGTCGTTCGGCGAGTACCTCGGGGTCGAGTCCGCCGCCGGGCTCACCTCGGTCCTCATCGGCGCCGCGGACCTCGACGACGTCCTGCAGCCCTGGGGGGAGGGCCGGGTCGGGGAGGGGCGCGTAGAGGTCCTCGCCAGCGGCCCCATCCCGCCGAATCCCAGCGAGCTGCTCGGCTCCAAGGGCATGGCCGAACTCATCAACCTGCTGTCCGCCCGCTTCGACATCATCCTGGTCGACGCCCCGCCCCTGCTACCGGTGACCGACGCGGCCGTGCTCGCCACCCGGGTCGAGGGGGTTCTGCTGGTGATGCGGGCCGGTCGGACCCGCCGCGAGCACCTCCGGCGGGCCGTCGAGGCGCTGCGGGCGGTCGACGCCCGGATGATCGGCACCGTGCTGAACATGGTGCCGGTCAAGGGACCCGACGCCTACGACTACGGCCCGCGCGACGGTTACGCGCCACGCGGCCGGCACGCCAGGACCTCCTCGCCCCGAACCCTGGAGATCCCGGCGCCCGATTCCGGAGTCCGGCCCGCCTGGCCGGTCATCTCGCCTCCGTCACCGGCGCTGCCGCCACCGGCTCCGGCTTCTCCTGCTCCGGCCGCGACGCCGGTTCCCGCCACCACGGAGCGTCTCGGGATAGTCGACGGTGGCGACGAGCCGAGCTCGGCGCGGGACCCGCTGCCCGACGGCGCCACGACCGGCCCGAGCGCCACGACCGGCCCGAGCGGCGGACCGCACGTCAGGGTGCCGGCGGCACGCGGATCGGCCGAGGAGATCATCTCCGTCGGCGGAAGGACACCGCGCGGTACGGACCCGGCTGGCGGGACGACGCCGGATGACGACGGCGCGACCCGGCCGCCGTTCTCCCCATGACGGGTTCGCCACCGGGGGAGAGCACCGGGTCCGCTCCGGGCCCGGATCCGGTGGGCCTAGATCCGGTTCCGGACCTGGACCGGGTTCCGGAC
>NZ_CDWRCK010000084.1:0-15489 GCF_977927595.1 Frankia sp. CcWB3 | reverse complement strand
GGCTGGGGACTGAGCGTCGATCCCCCCGGACGGGGCGAACGTCCCACGGTTCGGCCCGGGGCCAGTTCGGGTAACGGTCAGTTCGGGCTGGGATCGACTCGGCGCAACTCGCTCGATCCGATGGTGGTGATCTTTTCCAGGAGGCCGATCTCCCGGCGGAGCAGCGCCCGTTCGGCCCGCAGTCGGCTGGCCGCGTCCGGCGCGGCGAGCAGCCCCTGACGTTCGGTGACGTCGGTGACGGCGGCGGCGGCGATCACGTACGAAAGGGCGATCGGGTCGTCGGGGAGGTCCGGCAGCGAGATCTGCACGGTGCCGGTGGCGGCGAGCCGGTCGGCGTAGGTTCGGAGCAGACGCTGGACCGCCGGAACGGTGTCGTCGGTGTCGTCGGTGTCGCCGACGTCCTCCGGCAGGTAATCGACGTCCCCGACGAGGTAGGGCTCGCTGTGCCGGTCCACCGTGCGGATCCGGAACCGGTCACCGCCCACCGTGATGAGCGAGAACCGCCCGTCGGAGTGCTCCTGGACGCGCCGCAGCACGGCGGTGCAGCCCACGTCGTGGATCGCCGGCAGGGCCGGACCCACCTCCCGGCCTCGCCGGATGGCGATCACTCCGAACCGTCGGACCTGGTCAGCGGGCTGCTCGAGCAGTTCCCGCACCAAGATCCGGTACCGTTCCTCGAAGATCTCCAGGGGTAGGACCAGCCCGGGGAGCAGGACCGTCCCAAGCGGGAACAGAGGAAGCCGCTCGCTCAACTGCGGTGCCTTCTTCCTGCCCTGCCCTCTCCGGCCCCGGACGGGACCGGAAGCGGCCGGTGGCGGTCGGGCGAGGACCGCCCGGGGCGGGTCCACGACCAGGAGTCGGACGTTTGTCCCAACTCTGTCCCCCGGTAACCACGGTGTCCATCCAGGAAGGACTGTGATTCTCACCGGGCGCGGGTTCGGGCGCGGGTTCGGGCGGTGGGCTGGGAGCCCGGACGGTGGGCCGCCGGTGTCTGGGGGCCTTCCATCCGGGTTCGTTCGCGGGAGAATAGCCCGGTGTGGGAAACCGAGCCGGAGCTGCTGGTCGTCTTCCACCGGCCGGACCGGGGCTTCTCGACCGGCACGGGTGCCGATCCACTGGCCGAACTGGCCGTCCTCGGCACCGTGACCTCGGCCCTGCGCCCCCGGCTGGCTCTCGTGGCGCTGCCCCCTCGCGGGCGCCGGAGGTGGCTGCCCTGCCCGGGGTGTGCGGGATCTTCGTCGATCAGGTTCCCCCGGCGCTGCGGGAGTCCCTCACCGCCGCCGAGAGCCTGTTCGTCGACGGCTGGCTGGCGCGGAGGGGTGCCAAGCACCGCGATCCCGCGGGTGGTGAGCCCTGGGACACGCCGGGGTACCTCCCGCCCGACCGGCCACCCGGGGCGCCGCCGGCCGGATGACCCCGCGCGGCGGCTCAGAACACGCGCCGGGGGACCGACCATCTCGCACCGGGGCCCGACGAACGCCAGACCATGTGGAGCCGGTCGCCGACGCGGGCGAGCACCTCCAGATGCCCGTCGAAGTTGCTCTGGATCATCGAGACGGCATCCACCCGGCCCAGCTCCGGCGCGAACGGCCGCGGTCCGCTCCAGACCGGGGATGGCGCGCCGTTGTTCCGGTAGAAGTGGATGAGTCCCCGGCCCGCGGCGGGGACGACCACCTCGAAGTTGCGGGAGCCGTCGGGGAAGGCGCTCTGGATGAGCACCGGATTGCCCGTCACGCCCTCGGCGAAGACGGGGCCGGTGCGCCAGACCGCCCTGTTGTCGCGGGTGAGGTGCACGAGCCGGTTGCCGACCCGGGCGACCGCTTCCAACATCCCGTTGCCGCCGCCCAGCGTGCCGTGGATGAGGCTGACGGCGTCGACGCGCCCGAGGTTCGCGCCGAACAGCTATCGGAGTGCTCCACGGAAATCCGTGGATGTCATGGTTGCGCCACAGGTGCAGGATGCCGACGTCCGCGGCGGGCACGAGTAGTTCGAAGTTGCCCTTGCTGCCCAGCCGGCTCTGCACCAGCGACGGAACGCCCCCCACACCCTGGGCGAGGCGGGTCGGCGGGTGCCAGGCGAAGGCACCGGTGGAGTCCCGCCACAGGAAGTACAGCGCCGAGCCGGCCCGGACGGCGACCTCGAGGGGTCCCGGCCTGGCCAGGGTGCTCTGGATCATGGTGACGGCATCGATCCGGCCGAGCTCCTGGGCCGTCTGCCATGGGGCCATCCAGGGGAAGCCGGCCGCGTCGTTGTCCCGCCAGACGTGGGTCAGCCCGGCGAAGGCCGAGGGGACGACGGCGTCGAAGTTGCTGATCCGGCCGAGCCCCCTGGTCTGGACGAGCGCCGGGTTGCCGCTCACTCCGTGGCCCCAGCCGAGGTGGCTGGGGGTGTAGCGGCACAGCGCGAAACTGTTCGAGCGCATCAGGCAGTCGACGGGCGCGGGCGCGCAGGCGTCGCAGTTGCCGTTTGGGGCGTGGAACGCCCCCCCACCGACCGCCGCAGTCGCACTGGGCGCCCGCGTACTCGTCCGGAGCGCCGAAGATGTGGCCGGTCTCGTGGGTGAAGACCCGGTCGATATTGTCCGGTCCCCAGCCGTCGTTGTCGCAGGACATCACGAGCCGGGGACCACCCACTGAGGAGTACGCGAAGTATCCCAGCGGATACTTGGTGAAGAACGCGCAGTAGGCGGACCGGGTGCCGAGCCGGGCCCGGAGCGCGTCGACGTAGTCGTAGACGCCGTCGAAGCTGGCCGCGTGGCCGAGCCGGCTCATGGTGGGGTCACGCCACAGCGCCTCGAGGTCGGGCGCGTTCGGGTCCGCTGGGACGGGCAGCCGCACGATCTGGATGTCGTAGTGGAAGGTCAGGTCGGCCGCCGGGTTCGTGGTCGCGTACCAGGACAACCCGTTCTGCACCTCGGCCACGATCTTGGTGCGTTCCGCGGCGGTCAGTTGCAGTGCGGTGGTCGGCCCTTCCACGAGGATCAGCCCGACGGCCACCGATCCCTCCAGCGCCGCGCTGGTGGGGGAGGGCGCCTGGGTGGTCTGCGCGGCGGTCCGGGTGTCCGCGGGCGCGGCGGTCGGGCTCTGGGCCTCGGCCCGCCCGTTCGCCCGGGCATGCGGTGTCGTCTGGGCATGCGGGGCCGGCCGGTCCGGATCAGGCGAGCTGCCCCGGGGCGGCGGGATGTCGGTGCAGGGCCGGTCCATGTCCCACGGCCGGCCGTCGCGGGGACGTTCCTGCTTGAGATGCCGGTAGGCGGCGCTGGCCCGCAGACGGAAGGCGTCTAGCCCGAGCGTCTCGGCGCGGCTCAGGCCGGGCGACACCCCGGTGGTCGACACGACGCTGCCGTCCGCGGGGGGGAGGACCGTCGCTGCCAGCCGGGCGGCGGCGCGTTCCGCCGTCGCCGTCGCCGTGGAGATGTCCCGAGGCTGGCCCAGCACGTGGACCCTGCCGTAGCGGTGCAGCGGCTGTCGTTCGTTGGCCAGGGTGGGATCGGTTGGCGAGCCGTCGCTCTCGGCGGTCTGGTCGACCCCGTCATCCGAGGATGCGCCGGTGGCTGCGATCGCCGCGAACGCCGCACGGAGTGCTCGGCCCGTCTCCCCGCCGGCCGAGATGATGAGCGCGTGTTCGTCGGCCGGTACGTCCCCCGCCATACTTGATCATTTTCCTTTCGGTGGGGATGGCTGTGCGGAGTTGTATCGTGTTGCGGCTTTGCTGCGCCGGCTTTTGCGAAAACAAGCGCGCAGAGTGCCGATCTGGTACCTTCGCCTGCTTTGGAGTTGAAATGAAATAACTTGCGCGTTTCGAACCCTCCACAGGCCTGTGACCTGCGATGATGCTCTCGATCACGTATTTGTTACTTCATTACGTCCCCTTTGTCCGAAGGGATTGCGCCAACATAGCCGGCGGCGGGCGTCCATCGGCCGGACAGTGGCGCCACGGATCCACCGACTGGGCAGCGCCCAGTCAGATATCGGCTCCGGCGGCTGCCCGTCACCGGCGGCCGCCGGTGACGGACGACCGCCCGCGTGGCTCGGTGGCTCAGCGGCTCGGCGGCTCAGCGCCGGTCCGGAGCGAACGGTGCCTGCGCCGATGGCACGTCGGGCCACATGGCCCCGACGGCGGGCCGTTCCGGCACGCCCATGGCCTCGGCCACCTTGCGCATGATGGCTTCCACCAGCCGGACAGCCTGCGGGGTCGCGAGGTTCAGCACGATCTCGGCATCCCCCGCCACCTGGAATCGCACTGAAACGTCCGCCATGACGACTGCCCTTTCCTCGCGGCTCGCCAGCACATTGCGGGCGTGTTGCCACCGGTGACGTTACAGGGCTGGGGCGACCGCCCGCGCGGCGCCCGGGCGCGGCACCGGGCACTGGCAGGTTGCTGCGACGAAGCGGGTAGGGTCACGGTGGTGACCTTTCCGTCGGCGACAGTGCGTGACTGTGTGGCCGTGCTTGAGCGTTTCTTCCCCCCGTCCTGGGCCGAGTCCTGGGACGCGGTGGGACTGGCGGTGGGTGATCCGGACGCGCCGGTCTCGGCCGTCCTGTTTGCGGTGGATCCGGCCCCAGAGGTGGCGGCCGAGGCCGCCACGGTGGGAGCTCAGCTGCTCGTCACCCACCACCCGCTGGTCCTGCGGGGAGTGCACGGCGTCGCCGAGACCGGTCCGGGCGGGCGGGTCGTGGCCACCCTGATCCGGGCCGGCGTCGCCCTGTACACCGTGCACACGAACGCCGATGTCGCCGCGCCGGGCGTGAGTGACGCGCTTGCCGACGCCCTGGGGTTGCGCGACGTCGCCCCGCTGCTCGGCCCGGGACTGCTGCCCGGCCCGGCCCCGCTGCCCGCTCCGGCGGACGCCGGGGCCGACGAGGGCGGTGTCGGTGATGAGGGTGGTGCCGGTGATGAGGGCGGTGCCGGCGGGGCGAGCGTGTGCCGGGGCCTCGGCCGGATCGGTGACCTGCCCGCGGCCGAGTCCCTGGAACGGTTCTGTGCCCGGGTCGTCCGGGCGCTGCCGGCGACGGCGGGCGGGGTCCGGGCGACGGGTACCGCGGACCGGCTCGTCCGGCGGATCGCGGTGTGCGGCGGCTCGGGGGGAGAACTGGTCGCCGCCGCCGAGGCCGCGGGAGCGGACGTCCTCGTCACCGCGGACGGCCGGCATCACCACGTCCTCGACGCCGTCGGTGCGCACGGGGTCGTGGTGGTCGACGTCGCCCACTGGGCGAGTGAATGGCCGTGGCTGAGCCAGGCCGCCACCCGCCTGCGCGCCGGTCTGCGGGCGGGGGGACGTACGGTGAGCACGTCGGTATCCGCTATCGTGACCGATCCCTGGCGGGTGCACGTTCCGTCCCGGTAGGCGGTGCCGGCGGCGCGCAGGCCCGGGTCACGCGAGGCCCGGGTCACGCGAGGCCCGGGTCACGGAGGGCGCCGCGTCGGGTCGGGCCTGGTCGCCCCGGCCTGGTCGGCCAGGTGTAGTCGTTCAGGCGTACCAGTGAGGAATCGATGAAGGCCGACCCAGCAGTTCAGCTCCGCCTGCTCGATCTGCAGGCGCTCGACACCGGTATCGACCGGTCGGTGGCCCGCCGACGCGGTCTGCCGGAGCACGCCGTCATCACCGAGCGCACCGCCGCGCTGACCTCGTTGGACGGTGAGGTCGTCGGGGTGCAGACCGAGCTGAGCGACGTCGCGCGTGCCCAGCGCAAGCTGGAGAATGAGATCGACCTCGTGCGGACCCGTTCGGCCCGTGACTCCCAGCGGCTTGATTCCGGCGCCGTCTCAACGCCGCGTGAGCTGGAGAACCTGCAAGCGGAGCTCGCCTCGCTGACCCGCCGTCAGGGCGTGCTCGAGGACGACGCGCTCGAGAAGATGGAGATCGTCGAGGGCTTGGAGAGCCGGCTCTCCGCGTTGTCCCAGCAGCGATCGGCCCTGCAGGCCGAGCTCGACGCGGCGGTGGCCGCGCGGGACAAGGCTTACGCCGAGATCGACGCCGAGGTGGCGCGGCTGCGCCACGACCGCGACGCTCTCGTCCCGGAGCTGCCCGAGGCGCTGGTCGCGCTGTACGAGCGGATCCGGGCGTCCTCCAGCGGAGTGGGCGCCGCGGCCCTGCTGCGCCGCCGCTGCCAGGGTTGTCATCTCGAGCTGTCGGGCGGCGACCTGCGCGCCGTGGCGGCGGCGCCGGCAGATGAGGTGGTGCGCTGCGAGGAGTGCCGGCGCATCCTGGTCCGTACCCCCGAATCGGGGCTGTAGCACCGTCGGCGGGACCGCCCGCCTCGGGGTCAGACGAGGGGAGCATGTAGATGGGCACCGTGCGCAGGCTGGTCATCGAGGCCGACGGCGGGTCGCGGGGCAACCCGGGCCCGGCGGGCTACGGAGCCGTGGTCCGCGACGCCGGCTCGGGGAAGCTGCTGGCCGAGCGCGCGGACTCGATCGGGCGCGCCACGAACAACGTCGCCGAGTACTCCGGGCTGATCGCCGGGCTGCGGGCCGCCGCTGAGATCGCCCCGGACGCCGAGGTGGAGGTTCGGATGGACTCCAAGCTCGTTGTCGAGCAGATGAGCGGCCGGTGGAAGGTCAAGCATCCGGCGATGCGGCCGCTGGTGGTTGAGGCGACGGAACTCGCCGCCCGGTTCCCCGCGGTCCGTTTCCAGTGGGTGCCCCGCGCGCGCAACGCCGACGCCGATCGGCTCGCGAACGAGGCGATGGACGCCGCCGCCGCCGGGCGGGCCTGGGAACCCGCGGTCCCGCAGTCCCCGGACCCGGTCCCGCACCGCGCGCCGACGACAAGCCGGCTCTCCGGCTGGATGGCGCCGCCCGCACCACCGACGACGACCGTGTTGCTGCGTCACGGGCAGACCCCGCTCTCGGTGGAGAAGCGGTTCAGCGGGACGGTCGAGGCGGCCCTGACCGACGTCGGGCTCGGCCAGGCCGCGGCCGTGGCGAACCGGCTGCGCGACGAGCCGTTCGATCTCGTCGTCAGTTCGCCGCTGAAGCGGGCCCGGCAGACCGCCGAGGCCCTCGGCCGCGACTATGTCGTCGTCGACGATCTGCGGGAGACCGACTTCGGCGCCTGGGAGGGGCTGACCTTCGCCGAGGTGCGTGAGAAGTTCCCCGACGAGCTCAATGCCTGGCTCGCCGACCCGCACGTCCCGCCGCCCGGCGGGGAGAGCCTGATCGCCACCGTGGCCCGGGTGGCGCGGGTGCGTGACCGGCTGCTCGCCGAGCAGCCGGGCGGGCGGGTCCTCGTCATCTCACACGTCACGCCGATCAAGGGGTTGGCCCAGCTGGCGCTGGCGGCGGAACCGGCCGTGCTCTACCGCCTCCACCTGGATCTGGTGTCGATGACGACCATCGACTGGTACTCCGACGGCCCGGCGGTACTACGCGGGTTCAACGACACCCATCACATGACGGGCCAGACGATCTACGGCGAATAGGGGCAGCTCAGGCGGGTTGAGGCGGGGCCGGCTCCGGCGGAAGATCGTGCTCCTCGAGATAGTAGGCGATGGATGCGTCCCAGACCCATTCCCCCCAGGCGCCGTCGTATGGAATGGTCTCCTCCAGGACGCCGAACTCGTCACGGCGTCTCGAGGCCGTCCACACGTTACCGCGGTCGTCGGCCCAGGCCAGCTCGGTCGGTGCCGTCACCGCGACCCCGAGTTCGTCCGCGACCTTCTGGGCCACGGGGTTGTCGCCCTGCCCGGTCTCGCAGGACAGCAGCCGCACCGGTCGGCCGCGCCAGTTCTCGTCGGCGCGGATGAGCGCGCTGAGCTGCCGGGCGTCGAGCGCGACCTTGCCGACCCGGAATCCCGACGGGTCGCCATGCAGGTCGGCTGTGTAGGTTCCCGGGACCGGCTCGGCGGCCATCGCGGTCCTCCGCATGTCCGTGTCGGACTTCTCGAAGAAGGCGCGTCCATCTCGAGTCGGGAGGCTTTCCCGCCAGATCCTCGTGAGCCGCCACCCCAGCTTCTCCGGTCCGGCCGGCCGATCCTGCTTCCTGGCCGCGTCCATCTCACCGCCGGGCCCGCGGTCGAGCAGCGCGAGCTTGCGTTCCACCGGCGAAGGATCGGTGGACCGCGGGTCCTCTGCCGACCGACGGTCGGCCGGCCACGGGGCACGATCACCCGAGGTGTTCCGTCGATCGAGCGCGTCCAGCTTGGCGTCGATCCTGGAACGTTCCGTCTCCGGCCGCGCCGAGCCTTCAGGGGCCGAGCCTGCGGATGCCAAGCCATCGGATTCGGTGTCGTCGGCGGAAACGGGGGAGTCTGCCTCCGATGATGTGAGCCGGTCGAGCAGCCGCGCCTTCACCTCGGCCTGGCTCGGCCCGGCCCCCGGTCTCCCGGGAGCGGCCGGTGCATCGATGCTCGCATCCGGCCGTTCGATCGACATTGCCACCTACCGTAGCAGTGTCACCACATCATGGCTAGAAACGACCAGTAAGAAGACTTGTCCCCTGATGGATGAGATGTACGTTATGGTAGGCGGCTGGCCTCGTTCCGGAGCCGGTTTCGCGACTCGGACGCGTGGGGGGCGTGGTGGACGGCGCGTTGCGCGCACAGATTGTGAGGTTGGCGCGGGCGTCGCGGAACTTCGGCTTCCTGCTCGACCACGAGCCGCTGCTCGTCCTGTTCGGGGCGAGCGCCGAGTCGTACATCTACCCCGATCCGAACACGTCCCTGATGAAGGCGCGCCAGTTCGGCGAGGCGTTGGCCGAGCGGATGGTTGCCGAGACCGGAACGCGGGCCCGTGGAAACCACCAGGTGGACCGGGTCAACGCGTTGGCCAGGGCCGGTCTGCTGGAGCCTCGCATCAAGCGGGCGTTCGACGCTGTTCGCCGCACGGGCAACGAGGCGGTGCACGGCCATTTCGGTGAGGTCCGGGTGGCGCTCACGATGGTGGGTCACTGCTTCGAGCTGGGGGTGTGGTTCCACCGCTTTCTCACCGGTGACCGGACGGTGTTCGCCTTCGTCCCGCCGGCCGCCCCGGACCCGTCGGCGGCGTCGGCGGCGCCGTCTGCCGCGGAGGCGACCGAGCTACGCCGGCTGCGCGAGGAGCTCGCCGCCTACCGGGATCGCCTGGCTGAGACGGGGCTCCGCCTCGACGGCAGCCATGACCGGCTGGCGGCGGAGCGGACCGCCCGGGCGGAGGCCGAGCAGGCACTCGCCCACGCTCAGGCGGAGATGCAGGCGCTGCATTCCACCGTTGTGGATCTCCATGGGCGGATCTCGACGCTCACGGTGGTCTCTTCCGCGGACCGGTCCGATGCGCAGGTCGGTGGTGCGGTCGAGGGGATGGTGTTCGACGCCGACGCCGACGCGATGTCGGTGCGTGAGGTGCTGTCCCCGCAGACCGGCGTGCGGGTATCCGGGGTGGGCGGCCGTGAGCGGCGGACGACGGCGGACGAGCGTGAGGCGTTCATCCAACGGGCCAGGGTGGCGGCCCGCGAGCCGCGCACGGAGGTCCAGGTCCGGGCCGAGGTCGACCGGCTGCTGTGGGCGGCCGGATGGGTCGTGCAGGACGTCTCCGCGCTGAACCTGTTCGCCGCCGACGGGGTGGCGGTGCGTGAGGAGCGCACGGCCTCCGGTCCGGCCGACTACTTGCTGTACGTCAACCAGGCGCTGGTCGGTGTGATCGAGGCGAAGCGGGAGGGGACGCCGCTCACCCAGGTAGAGAGCCAGTCCGCCCGATACGCGGAGACGTTGACGAAGGAGCAGCGGATGGCCGCCTGGCGTGCCCCGCTGCCGTTCCGGTACGAGACAACGGCGGTGGAGACCCAGTTCACCAACGACCTCGACCCCGCACCGAGAGCCCGGCGGGTCTTCTCCTTCCATCAGCCGGCGACACTGGCCCGATGGATGCGGGAGGCCGACGAGGACCCGGCGTACCCGACCCTGCGGGCCAGGCTCGCCGCGATGCCGGCGGCGTTTCCGCTGGCCACCGGGTCGCTGCGGCCGGCGCAGGTCGACGCGGTGACCGGGCTGGAACGTTCGCTCGCCGCCGGCCGGCCGCGGGCGCTGATCCAGATGGCGACCGGTGCGGGAAAGACGTACGCGGCCGTGACCGCGAGCTGCCGGCTGCTGCGCCACGCGCGGGCCCGCCGCGTCCTGTTCCTGGTGGACCGCAACAACCTGGGCCGGCAGGCGCGCACCGAGTTCTCCGGCTACCCGATCCCGGATGACGGCCGCCGGTTCACCGACCTGTACAACGCCGAGATCCTCGCCGGCTCGGGGATGGCCGACTCCTGGCAGGTGGTTATCTCGACGGTCCAGCGGCTGTACGCGGTGCTGTCGGGCCGCAGCGTGCCGGATGCCGACACCGACGACCCGGACCTCGACGACGGCCCGGCGGAGATGGGCGACGAGGACGCCGAGCCGGCCGCCGTATCCTACAACGCCGACCTGCCGCCGGAGAGTTTCGACCTCATCATCATCGACGAGTGTCACCGTTCCATCTACGGGAAATGGCGGGCGGTGCTGGAGTACTTCGAGGCCTTCCAGGTCGGGCTCACCGCGACTCCGACGAAGCAGACGCTGGGGTACTTCCAGCGGAACCTGGTAAGCGAGTACACCAACCAGCAGGCGGTGGCGGACAAGGTCAACGTCGACTTCGACGTCTACCGCATCCGCACGAAGCATGGCGAGCGGGGCGACACCATCGAGGCCGGCATCACCGTGCCGCGCCGTGACCGGCGGACCCGGGCGCAGCGGTACGAGGAGCTGGACGACGACTTCAGCTACGGCCCGAACCAGCTCGGCCGATCCGTCATCAGCGAGGGAAACCTCGACCTGGTGCTCACGACGTTCCGGGACAGGCTGTTCACCGAGATCTTCCCGGGCCGCACCGAGGTGCCGAAGACGCTGGTGTTCGCCCGCGACGACAACCACGCTGACGAGATCGTCCGCAGGATCCGGGAGGTCTTCAACCGGGGCAACGACTTCGCCGCGAAAATCACCTACTCGGTACGGAACACCGAGGAGCTGCTGGCCTCGTTCCGGAACTCGGCGGAGCTCCGCGTCGTCGTCACCGTCGACATGATCTCCACCGGGACGGATGTGCGTCCGCTGGAATGCCTGCTGTTCCTGCGCAACCCGAAGAGCCCGGTCGCCTTCGAGCAGATGAAGGGGCGCGGCGCGCGGACGATCGACCCGACCGAGTTCCAGAGCGTCACCCCGGACGTGCGCACCAAGGACCGGTTCGTACTGGTCGACGCGATCGGCGTCGTCGACACGAAGCGGGTGGACGCGGCCCCACTGACCCGGCATACCGAACGGCAGATCAGCCTGGAGGCGTTGCTGCGCAAGGCCGGCAGCCTGGAGATCACCGCAGCGGAAACGGCGACACTCGCCTCCCGGCTCGCCCGGCTCAACCAGCAGCTCACCGCCGAGGAACGTACCGAGCTGGAGGCCCTCGCGCAGACGCCGCTGACGTCCGTGATCGGCAGCCTGATCCAGGCCGCCGACCCGGACCGGCTGGCCGACGCCGAGGCCGCCGGCCCGGCCGCTATCCGCGAGCTGGTGAAGGCGGCGGTGCGCCCGCTGGCGGCCGATCCCGCCCTACGCGCCCGCATGCTGGAGATCCGCCGCGCCCACGAGATCACCATCGACGAGGTGAACGCGGACGTCCTGCTCTCCGCCGGGGGCGTCGACCGGACCGAGCTGGCGCGCGATCAGGTCACCTCCTGGCGGGCGTTCCTCCGCGAGCACCACGACGAGATCGCTCTGATCGAGGCGTCCTACGAGCACGGCGGCGGGCCGCGGCCGGTGTACGCCCAGGTGATCGAGCTGGCGGCGCGGATCGCCCGACCACCGTACCTGTGGTCGCCGACTACGCTGTGGCGGCCGTACCGGGTGCTGGGGCTGGCGCCGGAGGAGCCGGAGGTAAATTACGGACCATTGGATCTGATCGGGCTGATCCGCTATGAGCTGGGCGTTGACGTCCAGCCGCGACCCCACCGGACCGTCGTCGAGGAGCGGTTCACCGCCTGGCTCGCCGCGCAGCGGCACGTCGGCGTCACGTTCACCCGCGACCAGACGTGGTGGCTGGAGAAGATCAAGGAGATCGTGGTGAGTGCGGCGGGCTTCGCTGACGGCGACTTGGACGAGTGGCCGTTCACTCAACGCGGCGGAACGGACGGTTTCCTGGCCGCCTTCGGTAATGACCGCGCCAGCACCGTCCTCGGCACCCTCCGCGCCGGCCTCACCGCATGACCGACCTCCCCCCGGCTGGGAATGGGCCTGTCTGGAAGACCTGCTGGCGGTAGAACCCAGAGCCATCACCGACGGGCCTTTTGGGTCGAACCTGGCTTCGCGCCACTACACTTCGTCGGGTGCCAGAGTGATTCGCCTTCAGAACATTGGTGACGGTGCTTTCAACGACAGCGACAAGGCTTATATAGACCTCGATCATTTCGAGGAGTTGCGTGCGCACGAAGTGCACGCGGGTGACCTCGTTGCTGCCTCGCTGGGTGGGGAACTCCCTCGGGCATGTATTGTTCCGGATCTCGGAGTGCCAGCTGTCGTGAAGGCCGATTGTATTCGGGTTCGGCCCCACCCTTCCATCGAACCGAGTTGGCTGCTTCATGCCCTGACCTCACCGCGGTCTCGAAGATATTCGGCGTCCAAGATCAGGGGAGTCGGTCGACCTCGTCTTGGCCTCGGGGAGCTGCGACGTGTACCTCTCCCGGTGCCTCCGTTGGTCGAGCAGCGCCGCATTGTCGCAGTCCTCGAAGGGTCGCTTGAGAGAATCAGGCAAGGCGTAGGCGGGTTGGAACGTACGTTATTGCAAATTGATCATCTGCGAAGTTCGTTGCTGTCGGCGGTGTGCTTCGGCAGGGTTGGTCGGTGGGCCGACGCGCCACGTGTCACATTTCTTCATGATCGAGTGTCGGTAGACGGTGATGTTCCGGGGATTCCACTGGAGTGGCACTGGTGCCGTCTTGGAGAGATCGCCGACGTGGTGGGTGGGGTGACCAAGGACGGCAAGAAGAAATCCGACCCGGACCTTCCTGAGGTTCCGTACCTGCGTGTGGCGAATGTGCAGCGAGGTTATCTGGATCTTGCGAAGATATCGACGATCCGGGTGCCCGCAGCCAAGGCTCGTGCGCTCACTCTTCAGCCGGGCGATGTTCTTCTGAACGAAGGTGGGGACCGCGATAAGCTTGGACGTGGGTGGGTGTGGGACGGACAGATCGACGGGTGTATTCACCAGAACCATGTATTTCGAGTTCGTCTGTATGACGGAATTCTGCATCCGAAGCTGCTCGCTTGGCATGCCAACGAGTTCGGTCAGGGCTGGTGCGAGAAAAATGGTCGGCAGAGCGTCAACCTCGCCTCGATCAGCTTGTCCCAGATCAAGCGGCTTCCCGTTCCGATTCCCCCGGTAGAAGCACAGGCTGATCTGGTCAGCGCAGCCGAAGAATGGCTGAGTGTCCTGGACACCGGCGAGCGTCTGGTGCGTGGAGGTCTCGCGAAGGCTACCGTGCTACGGAAGGCGTTGTTGGCGGAGGCATTCACGGGGCGGCTGGTGGCGCAGGATCCGGCGGATGAGTCGGCGTCGGTGTTGTTGGAGCGGATCCGGGCGGAGCGGGCGGGTGCGGTGAAGGCGCCGAGGCGGCGGCCACGCAAGCTTCCGGCGCAGGAGGGGCAGTCTGCGGCGGCGGTGGGGACCGCGTCCCGGCCGATGGGAGAGTGGGCCTCCGTCGAGGCCGTCGTGTCCGCGCCGATGCTGCCGCTCGACGATGTTGCCATCGATAACGACAAGGATGTGCTGGGGTGAGCGCGAAGGCACGGCAGCTCGTCGCGAAGCTGTGGAACTACTGCGACGTGCTGCGCGATGACGGCGTCTCCACCATCGACTACGTCGAGCAGTTGACCTACCTGCTGTTCCTGAAGATGGCGCACGAGCGGGCTTACCGGAGCTTCAACCCGGACGTAGCCCTGCGGCCAGTCGCGGACCGGTGGCAGAAGCTGCTCGACTACGACGGCGACGACCTGGAGACCGCGTACCGACACACCTTGGAGGATCTCGCCAAGGAGGCGGGCATGCTCGGCGTGATCTTCCGCAAGGCGCAGAACCGCATCCAGGATCCGGCGAAGCTCAAGCGGCTTATCGTCGATCTGATTGAGAAGGAGGAGTGGTCGTCGACCGGTGTCGACGTGAAGGGTGACGCCTATGAGGAGCTGCTGGCCAAGAGCGCCGAGGATATCAAGTCCGGCGCCGGCCAGTACTTCACTCCCCGCGCGCTGACCGCGGCCATGGTCGACTGCCTCCAGCCGGGTCCGGACGACACGGTCTTCGATCCTGCCTGCGGCACCGGCGGCTTCCTGCTGGCCGCCGCCGACTACATCCAGCGCCATCATGGCGCCACGCTGTCGCCGGAGCAGCGCGCCGGCTTCAGCCGCGGAAAGATCCGGGGTATGGAGCTGGTAGACGGCACCGCCCGGCTCGCCGCGATGAACATGCTGCTGCACGGCATCGGCCACCCCAACGGCAACACCCTCATCGACGTCGGGGGCGCGCTCGCCGGCCGGTACGGCGGGAATCCGACGATGATCCTCGCCAACCCGCCGTTCGGCAAGAAGTCCTCAATCACCGTGATCGGTGAGGACGGCCGCGCTGGCCGGGACGATATTGCGTACAGCCGGCAGGACTTCTGGACGACGACCACGAACAAGCAGCTCAACTTCGTCCAGCACATCGCGTCGTCGCTGGACGTGGACGGCCGGGCCGCCGTCGTCGTGCCCGACAACGTGCTGTTCGAGGGCGGGGCGGGGGAAACGGTCCGCCGCCGGCTGCTGGCGGAATACGACGTCCACACCCTGCTGCGGCTGCCCACCGGTATCTTCTACGCCGGCGGGGTCAAGGCGAACGTGCTGTTCTTCGACAGGCGCCGGGCTCGGCCGGGCACGCCGTGGACGGCGACCCTGTGGGTGTACGACCTGCGGGTCGGCCAGCACTTCACGTTGAAGCAGAATCCGCTGCGCCGCGAGCACCTCGGCGACTTCGTCGCCTGCTACCGGCCGGGGGAACCGCGCGGCACCCGCACCGAGTCCGAGCGGTTCCGCCCGTTCGACTACGATGAGCTGGCCGCTCGGGACAAGGCGAACCTCGACATCACCTGGCTGCGCGACCCCAGCCTTGACGACGCCGACAGCCTGCTACCTCCCGACGTCATCGCCCGTGAGATCGTTGAGGATCTCCAGGCCGCCCTGGTCGAGTTCTCCGCCATCGTAGACGCCCTCGCGGCCAACCGCTCCGCCGACGCCACCGCTACACCGGACGATGCCGCCTCGTCCGACTGAGACCTTGCGGTGTGAAAGGGCCTGACGCGCCGCGACCCCATCCCGTGGTCCGCGTCGCGGGTTCGACACGGACGTTTAGTCCACCACGTCTGGACGCAGCCCTGCACCGCGGCCTAGGGCCTGTTTGGGAAGTATGTCCCGAGGCTGGCCGTGGATCTGATGGTGATTTTCGGATTGCATGATCCGTTGTGTGGTGCGGGGT
>NZ_CDWRCK010000083.1:8880-15590 GCF_977927595.1 Frankia sp. CcWB3 | reverse complement strand
GCCGCCCGGGGAGACCTGGGAGAACATTGCGGTACTGGTCCCCACCGCCGGGCAGCCGGTGAACCTCCCGGATGGGACGCCGGTCGTCCCCGTTTCCTGGGCCGCCACCGCGCCGCCCCCAGACGGCTCGCTCGGTGCCGGGCCCGTAGCCGGGCGGCTTCCCCCATCCGCGGCGGCTGACCCGGGTTGGCCGGTGCCGGAGGCGTGGCTCGACGCTGACCCCCTGGGCGGACCCACGGTCGGCCGGCAGGCGGTCGAAACGCCCGGTACGGAGCCAGCCTGGTCCGTCCCGGTCCCCGCGAACCTGCCGGCACGGCGGTCCGGTCCGGCCCCTTCCCTGCCCGTCCGGGCGGCGGCCGCGGTGACGCCGTCCCGTGGTCCGGCGGTGGTCCCGGCCGTCGCGGGAGCGGGCGGTTCGCCGGTCGCGCGGGCGCGGGCCGGTGGGCGGCGGGTGCTGGTCGGGGGATTCGGTGGCGGAGGCGGCCGGACGACGGTCGCCGCGGGTCTGGGACTGGCGATCGCGGAGCACCACGGTCATCGGGTGATGGCCGTGGATGCCTCCCCGGACCAGTCCGGGCTGCTTGCGCACCGGGTCGGCCTCATGCCACCGGGCGTGGGGTTGCGGGAGTTGGCCACGGCGCGGCCACCGGTGTCCTCATTGGAGGACGTGCGCCGGTTCGTCGCCTCCGACGGCTCCGGTGGCCTGGAGGTGCTGGCCGGACTGCGTGATCTCACCGGGCCGGGGCTGCTTCCCGAGGAGCTGGCCTGGGCACTCGACCTGCTCGGACACTGGTATCCGGTCGTCGTCGCGGACGCCCCACCGGGGTGGAGCCAGCCGGTGCCGGCCACCCTGCTGGCGCGGGCGGACCTCGTCGTGCTGACGATCCGGGCCGGCGAGACGGAGATCGCCGGTGCGGACGACGCGTTGACCGCGTTGGCCGCGGCTGGTCGGCCAGATCTCGCTGCCACCGTCATCGTGGCCGTCGTCGAGACGTATCCCTCCCGGTTGAGCCGCGGGGCACGGCTGCGTCTCGAGCATCTTGAGGACCGGGCCTACATGACGGTGCCGGTGCCGTTCGACGCGGCGCTCGCCGACAGCCGTCCGATCAGCTGGTACCGCCTGCGTCGCCGGACCAGGTTCGCCTTCCAGCGCCTCGCCGGGGCGGTCGCCACCGCCCCGCTTCCCGGGTCGCAACCGGCCACCGTGCTGGCCCGGTCCGCCATCGCCGCCCCCGGTCGGTGCCCCCAACCCGGGCCCGGGTCCGTCCGAGCCATGGTGAATGCCACGGACCCGATCCGGTACCGGCCCGCCGCGTCGCCTGGGCCCTAGGCTGGCGAGAATGGCACACGATCTGCTGACTCCGTCCGGTCAGGGCGATGACGGCCGCGCCGATGAGTCGCTCACCCGAGCGCTCGCCGCCAGCCCGGTCAACCCCGCCGTCCTGACCGCCGCGCTGCGCCAGGCCCGGGTCTTCGTCGGAGTCGAGGCTCGGCTCACCGCCGCCGACGCCGTCACCGGTGCGGACAAGACCAGCGAGATGGCGCTGACGACCCTGCGCACCCCGTCCGGCGCGACCGCGCTACCGATCTTCTCCAGCGTCAGCGCGCTCACCGCCTGGCGCGCCTCGGCCCGGCCGGTTCCGGTCGCCGCGGTGGACGCCTGTACGGAGGCGGTCCGGCTGGGGCTCGGAGCGGTGGTGATCGACGTGGCCGGTCCGCGCTCGGCCAGTCTGGACGTCGGGCCGGGCGGTCCCGCGACGGTGCCCGGCGGATCCGACTCCGACTCGCCGCCCGGGACTCTCGACACGCCACGTGCGACCGAAGCCGCGGACCTCGACGAGCTGAGGGTGACCGCCCTGCGCCGTCCATCCGATCCGGATGGACCGTTGTCCCGGCAGCGGGTCCAAGAGGCGTTGCGGACCGTGACCGAGCGGGTCGAGGTGTGGCCGGCGGAACTGCTCCTCCCGGGTGCCGGCGCACCACGCCCGGTGCTTGCCGTCGCGGTACGCCGGGACGGAGATGCGGACGCGCGGTCCGGGGAGTTGCTCGCCCGGCGGTTATCCCGGCTGCTCGCCGCTGATCCGGACCCGGCGCAGGAGCAGGAGCAGGCGCGGGCCTCGGGCCCGGCCGTGCTGCTCGTGAGCGCGCGGGAGGCCGCGGCGGTGCGCCGCCATCTGGGGCGGGGCCTGCGCCCGACGCGCCGATGGCCGGTGCGGTTCGCGAGGTGAGTGCCGCCGGCCCTTTCGGAGCGCCCGGACGATGATGTGATCGTCGTGTCGCCCGGTCTGGTGCTACGCTGGGGTTCAGACCGCCTGCCGGCTGGTTTTGTTCCGTCCGCTGGCGTTGCCGTTCCCAGGCAGCCAGGGCACGGTGCGGAGCCTGATCGGCAGGACCAAGCGGGGGTTCGCCCTCCACCCGATGTCAGCACTGATGTCGCCACCCCGGGACGTCAGCAGGTCCTCAGGCCGGAGTTCCGGCTGGTGGCCGCGGTGGCCGGGTCGCCGGTCGGCCGAGCCGTTCTCGCGGTTGTCGGCCGGGAGCCTGGTGTACCAGGCTCGGTGCTCCGCTGCGGTGAGGTCAGGCCCGCGCGTCGAGCAACGGAGGAAACACATCAGCACAGAGTCCCGTATCAACGACCGGATTCGCGTCCCCGAGGTTCGCCTCGTCGGCGCGGAGGGTGAGCAGATCGGCATCGTCTCGATCGGTGAGGCCATGCGCATGGCGCAGGAGGCCGATCTCGACCTCGTCGAGGTCGCGCCGACCGCTCGTCCCCCGGTCTGCAAGCTGATGGACTACGGAAAGTTCAAGTACGAGTCCGACCAGAAGCGTCGGGAGGCTCGGAAGAACCAGGTCCAGACCGTCATCAAGGAAATGAAGCTGCGGCCGAAGATCGATCCGCACGACTACGAGACCAAGAAGGGTCACGTCGTGCGTTTCCTGCGGGCCGGCGACAAGGTCAAGATTACGATTATGTTCCGCGGTCGGGAGCAGTCCCGGCCCGAGCTCGGCATCCGCCTGCTCCAACGGCTGTCCGCCGACGTGGCCGATCTTGGTTATGTCGAGGCTCAGCCCAAGCAGGACGGCCGGAACATGACCATGGTCATGGCCCCGCACAAGGGTTCGAAGCCGCAGCGGGTGCCGGAACCGGCCGGCCACGCCTGACTCGACGGCGGGCAGTCCGCGCGGTGGCGCCGCCACCGGTTCCGGATCTCGCCACGCCGGTTGTTCGACCACCCACGTAACCCGTCAGGATGTCAACATGCCCAAACAGAAGTCCCACAGCGGTGCGAGCAAGCGGTTCCGGGTCACCGGGTCCGGCAAGGTGCTGCGCCAGCGGGCCAACCGCCGCCACTACCTGGAGCACAAGACCAGCCGCCTCACCCGCAGACTGGATGGCGTGGTGCCGTTGACGAAGGCGGACAACCGACGCGTCAAGCGTCTGCTCGCCCGCTGACCGCGGCCCGCTGACGACTCCGGCCCCGACTGCGGCGGGCCCGCCGGTCGCGGTCGGCCCGCCGTTGGCGGCCGACTCCGGCCCGGGCCGCCGGACGCACCCGAACGAAGGAGACAGGTGCCCTCATGGCACGCGTGAAGCGGGCGGTCAACGCCCAGAAGAAGCGCCGTACGGTCCTCGAGCAGGCCAGCGGCTACCGGGGCCAGCGATCGCGGCTCTACCGCAAGGCCAAGGAGCAGATGCTCCACTCGATGACCTACTCCTACCGGGACCGCCGCGCGCGCAAGGGCGACTTCCGGCAGCTGTGGATCACTCGGATCAACGCGGCGGCGCGGGCGAACGGCCTGACCTACAACCGCTTCGTGCAGGGTCTGAAGCTGTCCGGTGTCGAAGTCGACCGCAAGATTCTGGCCGACCTCGCGGTCAACGACGCGGTCGCGTTCACCGCCCTGGTCGAGGTGGCACGGGCCGCGCTGGCGGCGGCGCCGGAGCCCACCGCCGCCTGAGCCCGTCGCGACGTCGGCCCGTGCCCGCCTCCCGCGTGTCCCCCACGACCGACGCCCCGCCGTCGACGGCTCCTTCCCCGAGGGCCCCTTCCCCGGGGCCCGGAGTGATCGCCGGAGCGCGCTCCGGGCGGGTCGGCGCCGCGCGTCGCCTCAAGCGGCCCGCGGCCCGGCGCGAGCAGGGCAGGTTCCTGGTCGAGGGGGCGCAGGCGGTGGGCGCGGCGTCGGCCGTCGGCGAGCTGCTCGAGGTGTTCGTCGGAGTCTCCGCGACTCCCCGGCACGAGGAGCTGCTGAGGGCGGTCCGGGTGCCGGTCCGGGTCGTCACGGACGAGGCCGTGGCGTCGCTGTCGGAGACGGTGACCCCCCAGGGCCTCGTCGCGGTCGCGGCCCTGCCCGCTCACCGGCTCGCCGACCTGCACGCCCCCCGGCTGGTCGCGGTGTGCATCGGCGCGGGCGATCCGGGCAACGCCGGCACGGTGATCCGCAGCGCGGACGCGGCCGGAGCGGACGCCGTCGTCTTTACCGGGAGCGGTGTCGACCCCTTCGGGGGCAAGTGCGTGCGCTCCTCGGCCGGCAGCCACTTTCACCTCCCGGTGATCGTGGAACCAGCCTTGGCCGTGGTGCTGGACCGGCTACGGGCCCGGGGCTGCCGCATCGTGGCGACGTCCGGAGCCGCGGATCGCGACATCGACACCGCCGTCGCCGCCGGTGAGCTCGACGGGCCGACGGCGTGGCTGTTCGGTAACGAGGCACATGGGCTGGCTTCGGCTACTCTGACCGCCGCGGACGCGGTTCTGCGGGTACCGGTGTACGGTCAGGCCGAGTCCCTGAATCTTGCGGTTGCGTCCGCCCTGTGCCTTTACGCGTCGGCGCGGGCGCAGAGAACGGGCAGGTCCGGTACTAACGGCACCGGAGGAGGTGGTCGACGGTGATGAACACTGTCGCGTCGCCATCCGGGCAGGTACCGCCACCCGGCCCCGGCTGCGCGCCCGATTCCACCGATTCGGCCGTGTCGGCCGCGCTGGACGGCCCACTGCCTGCCGCCGCCTTCGACCTGCTACCGGACTCGGTGATCGTGACCGACGCCGTCGGCGTCGTCGAGGTGTTCAACCGGGCGGCGGCGAAGCTCACCGGGGTGGACGGACCGTCTGCGATCGGCCGGCATCTGACCGAGGTCCTCCCGTTGCTGGACGAGCGGGGCAACGACTGGTGGGAGTGCTCGGCAGCCAGCCGGAACCTGCCGCGGGTCACCGGGCAGCCGGAGCGGCGCCTGACCTATGCGGGTCCGGTCCACGACTGTGACTTCCACGTCACGGTGCGGTTTAACCGGGTCGCCGGTCGGCTGGTGCGGGTGTCGCTGTCCCTGCGCGACACCCTCAGCCGCGAGCGGCTGGAACGCAACCGGGCGGATCTGGTCGCGACCGTGGCGCACGAGCTGCGCTCGCCGCTGACCAGCGTGAAGGGATTCACCGCGACGCTGCTCGCCAAGTGGGACCGGTTCACCGACGAGCAGAAGAAGCTCATGCTGAACACGGTCAACACCGACGCCGACCGGGTCACGCGCCTGCTCACCGAGGTGCTGGACGTCTCCCGGATCGACTCCGGACGCATTCAGGTCCGCAAGCAGATCGTCGACCTGCCCGCCCGAGTGCGTTCGGTGGTGGACGGCAAGGTGGCCTCGGGTGCGGCGGGCGCCGACCGGTTCTTCATCTGCGAGGAGGGCGAACTGCCCGAGATGTGGGTCGATCCGGACAAGATTGAACAGGTACTGCACAACCTCGTCGACAACGCCCTGCGGCATGGTGCGGGTACTGTGACGGTACTGCTGCGTGGCAGGGACAGCGGCACGGAGGTGAGCGTGGCCGACGAGGGGGAAGGCGTGTCCGAATCGAACGCCGCGCGCGTGTTCACGAAGTTCTGGCGGGGCGCCGGCCGCGGGAACGGCACCGGCCTCGGGCTCTACATCGCCAAGGCACTGATCGAGGCGCACGGCGGCACCATCTCGGTCGGCCGGGCCACGGGTGGCGGCGCCGAGTTCCGATTTTTCGTGCCCGCCGGTGGCCCGGTGTTCGGCTGACGCCGAGCACCGCGAACCGACCGGTGGGCGCCCCGGGCGGCCAGGCGCGCGCCGCCGCCCCAGGACCGGACACCCCATGCCCGGACGAACTCCGCCGCAGGCCGGACGACCCCGGCTTCCCGCCGGGATGGCCCTGCTTTTCACCCGATGACGAGGATGAGCACCGTGCCCGCCCCTGGAGAGACTGTCGACCCGTCCCGGGTCCACGCCCTCGACCCTGATCAGCTCGACGCGGCCGTTGACGCGGCGCGGGAGTCGATCCGCGCCGCCGCCGACCTCGACGCGCTGGCAGCCGTCCGTACCGCCCACATCCAGGGCGCCTCCGCACCGCTGGTGCTGGCCCGCCGGGAGCTCGGTGCCCTGCCCCGTGCGGAGCGTGCCGACGCCGGTCGCCGGCACAACGCCGCCCGCACGGCGGTACAGGCCGCCTACGACGCCCGGCTGGCCGAACTCACCGCCGAGCGCGACGCCCGGGTGCTGCACGAGGAACGGGTCGACGTGACCCTGCCCGTCGACCGTCGCCGCCGTGGTGCCCGCCACCCGCTGACCGCCCTGTCCGACCGGCTTGCCGACGTGTTCGTGGCGATGGGCTACGAGGCCGCCGAGGGACCCGAGGTCGAACACGACTGGTTCAACTTCGAGGCCCTGAACATGGCGCCCGATCACCCGGCCCGCA
>NZ_CDWRCK010000083.1:0-8785 GCF_977927595.1 Frankia sp. CcWB3 | reverse complement strand
TGCGGGCCGGGTGCTGCGTACCCACACCTCCCCGGTGCAGATCCGCTCCCTGCTGAACCGCCCGCTGCCCGTGTACGTCGTGTGCCTGGGGCGGACATACCGCAACGACACCATCGATGCGACGCACTCGCCGGTCTTCGGCCAGCTCGAAGGTCTGGCCGTGGACAGGGGCATCACCATGGCGGACCTGCGTGGCACCCTGGAGGTCTTCGCCCAGGCGTTGTTCGGGGCGGGCCTGTCGACGCGGCTGCGCCCGTCGTTCTTCCCGTTCACCGAGCCGTCCGCGGAACTGGACGTGCAGTGCTTCGCCTGCCGCGGGGAGGCGGCCCGCCAGCCCTGTCGGGTCTGCTCGGACGAGGGCTGGATCGAGGCCGGCGGCTGCGGCATGGTCGACCCGCACGTCCTGCGGGCCGCGGGGGTCGATCCGACCCGGTACAGCGGTTTCGCGTTCGGGATGGGGCTGGAACGGGCCGCGATGGTCCGCCATGGCATCCGGGAGATCCGCGATTTCGTCGACGGTGACGTCCGGTTCAGCCTGCCGTTCGGAATCGAGGACTGACCCATGCTGATCGTGATGTCCTGGCTGCGGGAGTATGTGGCGGGGCTGCCGCCCACGCGGGCCGTCGCCGACGCGTTGATCCGGGCCGGTTTCGAGGTCGAGGGACTGCGCAGCGCCGGGGGCGAGTTCTCCGGCGTGGTCGTCGGGGAGATCGTCGACTTCGAGATCGTCGAGACGAAGAAGAAGGCCGTCCGCTGGTGCCAGGTCCGGGTCGCCGAGAGCGCCGGATCCGGGGATGCCGGATCCGGGGATGCCGGATCCGAGGGCGAGGGCGTGCGCGGCGTCATCTGCGGGGCGCACAACTTCGTCGTCGGTGACCGGGTGGCGGTCGCGCTGCCCGGCGCCGTGCTGCCCGGCGGGTTCGAGATCACCGCGCGGAGGACCTACGGCCATGTCAGCGAGGGGATGATCTGCTCGGCCCGGGAACTGGGCCTTGGCGAGGAGTCCGGCGGCATCCTGGTGCTCGCGCCGCGGGCGCCGATCGGCGCCGACGTCGCCGAGCTGCTCGATCTCGCCGACGAGGTGCTCGACATCGCGGTCACCCCGGACCGGGGCTACGGCCTGTCGGTGCGGGGGATCGCCCGGGAGGCGGCGATCGCCTTCGCGCTGCCGTTCACGGACCCGGGCGCGTCGGCGGACCTGGCCGCCGGCCCGGGGCCCGCCGGGGAGGCCTATCCGGTCGTCGTCGAGGACACCGCGGCGTGTGACCGCTACGTCGCCCGGGTGGTGGCCGGGGTCGACTCGCGGGCCACCACCCCGCCGGGGTGGCAGCGGCGGCTGTCGCTGTCCGGGATGCGGTCGATCTCGGTGCCGGTCGACGTCACCAACGCCGTGCTGCTGGGCCTCGGCCAGCCGTTGCACGCCTTCGACCGGGCGAAGCTGACCGGCGCGATCATCGTGCGCCGGGCCGTCGCCGGAGAGACGCTGCGCACCCTCGACGGGGTCGACCGCACTCTCGACCCCGAGGATCTGGTCATCGCCGACGACACCGGTCCGATCGCGCTCGCCGGGGTGATGGGCGGGGCCAGCACGGAGGTGTCCGCGACGACCACCGACATCGTCCTCGAGGCGGCGCACTTCGACCCGATCACGGTGGCCCGCACCGCCCGCCGGCACCGGCTGTCCTCGGAGGCGTCGCGGCGTTTCGAACGCGGCGTCGACCCGGCGCTCGCGCCGGTCGCCGCGGCGCTGGCCGTCGACCTGCTCGTCGAGCTCGCCGCCGCCCGTCCCGAGCCCGGCGTGACCGACCTGGACCACCGCCCCGGCCTGGCGCCGGTGACCCTGCCGCTGACGGAACCGGAACGTCTCGCCGGCCGGCCCTACCCCGCCGAGGTGGTGCGGCGCCGGCTCGGCGACGTCGGCTGCGCAGTGGCCGACGGGCCGGCGACCGGGGGCCTGCCCGGTGTCCTGATCGTGACGCCGCCGTCCTGGCGTCCTGACCTGACCCGGCCTGCCGATCTCGTCGAGGAGATCATGCGGCTGGAGGGGTACGACACCATCCCGGTGACCCTGCCGTCGCTGCCCGCGGGGCGCGGGCTCACCGCCGCGCAGCGGATGCACCGCGCAGTGGGCCGGGCACTGGCCTACGCGGGGTTCGCCGAGGTGCTTACCCTGCCGTTCGTGCCCGAGGACGCCGCCGACGCGCTCAGCCTGGCTGCGGTCGACCCGCGGCGCGCGGCGGTCCGGATCGCGAACCCGATCGCCGAGGATGCCGGCTACCTGCGGACGACCCTGCTACCCGGACTGATCGCGGCGGCCGTGCGCAACATCGGCCGGGGGCAGCGCGATCTCGCCCTGTTCGAGAGCGGCCTGGTGTTCCGTGAACGCGAACGGATCCCGACGGGCGTCGTCACCCCGCCGGTGGATCGTCGGCCCTCCGCCGCGGAGATCGTCGCTCTGGACTCGACCCTGCCCGGCCAGCCCCGCCACGTCGCCGTGCTCCTCACCGGGCGCCGTGAGCCAGGTGGCTGGTCCACGCCGGCCCGGGACGCGGACTGGGCGGACGCGGTGGACGCCGCGCACGTGGTCGCCGAGGCGGTGGGCGTCACCCTGACGGTCAGGGCCGGCAATGTCATGCCCTGGCACCCGGGCCGCCTCGCGGAGCTCTCGATCGACGGTCGGGTCGTGGGCCACGCGGGTGAGCTGCATCCCCGGGTGCTCGGCGCCGCCGGGCTCCCGCCCCGGGCCGGCGCGATGGAACTGGACCTCGACGCCCTGATCGAGGTCGCGTCGGCGGCGCCGCCGATGATCGCGCCGACGATCTCCACCTATCCGCCCGCCGACCGGGATGTGGCGCTCGTCGTGCCGATCGAGGTGCCGGTCGCCGACGTGACGGCGGCACTGCGGGCCGGAGCCGGTGACCTGCTGGAGTCCCTGACCCTCTTCGACGTCTTCGAGGGCGCCCAGGTCGGGGTCGGTCAGCGCTCGCTGGCCTTCGGCCTGCGGCTGCGCGCCGGGGACCGGACGCTGACGGCCGCCGAGGCGAACGCGGTGCGGGACGCGGCGGTCGCCCGGGCGGCGGAGCTCACCGGCGCGTCCCTGCGCGCCTGAGGCCGAGGCGGGTTACGCCAGCCCCATTGCATGACAATGAGTTGGCGTGTATAAAATTGCAATCATGGGTGTGACGGCAGCAGTTGCGGGGGCGAGCGGGTACGGCGGCGGAGAGCTGCTGCGCCTGCTCCTCGCCCATCCCGAGATCAAGATTGGTGCGCTGGCCGCGAACGCGTCCGCCGGCCGGCCGGTGACGGACGTGCATCCTCACCTGCCCGACCTGGAGGGCCGGGTGTTCACGGACGCGGCCGCGCTGGCCGGGACTGACGCGGACATCGTTTTCCTGGCACTGCCGCACGGTCAGTCGGCCGCGGTGGCCGCCACCCTGCCCGACACCGTACGGGTCGCCGATCTGGGTGCCGATCATCGGCTCGTCGACCCGGAGGCGTGGCGGCGCGCCTACGGGGGGGAGCACGCCGGGACCTGGGCTTACGGCCTGCCCGAACTCCCCTGGGCGCGGGCGGAGATCGCCGCGAGGCGGCGGGTGGCGGTCCCGGGCTGCTATCCCACGGCGACCTCTCTCGGGCTCGTGCCGCTGCTGGCCGGCGGTCTCGTGGAGCCCGCCGACCTGGTCGTCGTCGCGGCGAGCGGCACGTCCGGCGCGGGGCGCTCGGCCACGGTGAACCTGCTCGGCAGCGAGGTGATGGGTGACCTGACCGCCTACAAGGTGGGCACCCACCAGCACCGGCCCGAGATCACGCAGACCCTCTCCCGGGCCGCCGGTACGACCGTGACGGTGTCCTTCACCCCGGTGCTCGCCCCGCTTCCCCGCGGCATCCTCGCGACCAGTACCGGCCGGGCCATCCCGGGCACCGACGCGGACGCCGTGTACGAGGCGCTGCGGTCCGCCTACGCGGGGGAGCCGTTCGTCCGGGTGCTGCCGCCGGGGCGCTGGCCGCACACCGCGGCGACGCTCGGCGGGAACGCCGTTCATGTGCAGGGGACCTTCGACCCGGAGACCGGCCGGGCGATCGTCGTCACCGCGATCGACAACCTCGGCAAGGGCGCGGCTGGCCAGGCGCTGCAGTGCGCCAACCTGATGCTCGGCCTGCCCGAGACCGCCGGGCTGACCGCTCAGGGCATCGCCCCCTGACCGTTTCCGGCTCGGCAGGCCGGCAGGCCGGCAGGCCGGTAAGGACGCGGGACCATCGACCAGCAACATCGACCAGCAACGCGGACAGGGGACAGGAGAGGGTTGAGTTGAGCGTCACCGCCCCACGGGGCTTCCGCGCCGCCGGAGTGACGGCCGGGTTGAAGCCGTCCGGCCGTCCGGACGTGGCGCTCGTCGTCAACGACGGGCCGTCCGACGCCGCCGCCGGGATCTTCACCGCCAACCGGGTCCAGGCGGCTCCGGTGCTCTGGAGTCGCCAAGCCCTCGCCGACGGCCGGCTGCGCGCCGTCATCCTCAACTCCGGCGGGGCGAACGCCTGCACCGGTCCGGCCGGATTCGCCGACACCCACGCCACGGCTGAGCACGTCGCCGGGGCGCTCGGTATCGGTGCCGGCGACGTCGCGGTCTGCTCGACCGGTCTCATCGGCGTCCGCCTGCCCATGGACAACCTGCTCGCCGGCGCCACCAAGGCGGTGGCGGACCTCACCGATACCGCCGCCGCCGGCGCCGCGGCGGCGGAGGCGATCCGCACCACCGACACCGTCGCGAAGGCCGCGGTCCGCACCTCGTCGACGACCCCGGGTGTCACCATCGGCGGGATGGGCAAAGGCGCGGCGATGCTGGCGCCGTCGCTCGCGACGATGCTCGTGGTGGTCACCACCGACGCCGTCGCGGACGCCGCCACCCTCGATCGGGTGATCCGGGCGTCCTCGCGGGTCAGCTTCGAGCGGGTCGATTCTGACGGCTGCCTGTCCACCAACGACACCGTGCTGCTGCTGGCCTCGGGTGCCGCCGGGGTCAGCCTGCCCGAGGCGGAGCTGGCGGGGCTGGTCACCGAGGTGTGCGTTGACCTTGCCCAGCAGATGCTCGGCGATGCCGAGGGTTCGACGAAGACCATCGCCATCACCGTGACCGGAGCCGCGACCGAGGACGACGGGCTGGAGGTCGGCCGGGCCGTCGCCCGCAACAACCTGCTCAAGTGCGCTCTGTACGGCAAGGACCCGAACTGGGGACGGGTGCTCGCCGCGATCGGCACCACGAAGGCCGTCTTCGAGCCCGATGCGCTGGACGTGTCCATCAACGAGGTGCAGGTCTGCCGGGCCGGGGCCCCCGGCGAGGACCGTGACCTCGTCGACCTGTCCGGCCGTGAGGTGCGCATCGGCGTCGATCTGCACGCCGGCGACGCCGAGGTCACCGTCTGGACGAACGACCTGACCGACGGGTACGTCTACGAGAACTCGGCGTACTCGACATGAACGTCCCGACCCGGACACTGCCGCCTTCGAACGGTGGGCACGGCGGCACCATCGGCACCGCAGGCGCCGATGGCACCGGCGACGCCGCCCCGGGCGGGGGCACCGGGCGGGGCCCGGCCGCCACCGCCCGGGGCCACGCGGCGCTCGCGAAGACCCAGGTCCTCATCGAGGCGCTCCCGTGGCTGTCGCGGTTCCAGGGCGCGACCATCGTCGTCAAATACGGCGGCAACGCGATGACGGAGCCGGCGCTGCGCGAGGCCTTCGCCGCTGACGTCGTGTTCCTGCGCCACTCGGGGCTGCGGGTGGTCGTCGTGCACGGCGGCGGTCCGCAGATCACCGCGCATCTGGAACGCCTCGGTGTCCCCTCGACGTTCGTCGGCGGCCTGCGGGTCACCACCCCGGAGACCATGGACGTCGTGCGGATGGTCCTGCTCGGCCAGGTCAATCGGGACGTCGTGGGGCTCGTCAACGACCATGGCCCGTTCGCCGTCGGGCTGTCCGGTGAGGACGCCAACCTCTTCACCGCGCGGCGCCGCCCGGCGATCGTCGACGGCCGGGAGGCCGACGTCGGCCTGGTCGGCGACATCGTCGAGGTCCGACCGGAGACGATCAACGCCCTGCTCGGCTCCGGGAAGGTGCCGGTGGTCGCGTCGGTTGCCCGCGGCGTCGACGGCGGGGTCTACAACGTCAACGCCGACATCGCCGCCGCCGAACTCGCCGTCGCGCTCGGGGCCACGAAGCTTGTCGTCCTGACCGACGTCGAGGGCCTCTACGCGGACTGGCCGGCGAGCGACGAGGTGATCAGTGAGCTGAGCATCACCGAGCTCGAACGGCTCCTCCCCTCGCTCACCGCCGGCATGATCCCCAAGATGGAGGCCTGCCGGCGGGCGGTGCGTGGCGGTGTTCCACAGGCGCACGTGCTCGACGGACGGGTACCGCACGCGGTGCTCCTGGAGATCTTCACCGACGACGGCATCGGCACTTTGATCATGGCCGAGCCAGGCACCTCGCCTGAGCCAGGTACGCTCCCTGCGCCCGCCGCGCGCCCGGCCGGGATCGTTCCGGCCGGCGAACCGACCGGAGGAACGCCGTGAACGCTGAGATCGCCGTGAACGCCGATCTGATCGCCCGCCGGGACGCCGTCGTGATGGCGACCTACGGCCGACCCGCGATCTCCCTGGCTCGGGGGGCCGGCAGCCGGGTGTGGGACCATGACGGCCGCGAATATCTCGACCTGGTCGGCGGGATAGCCGTCAGCGTGCTCGGTCACTGCCACCCGGCGGTCCGGGACGCCGTCGTCGGCCAGCTCGGCGCTCTCGGCCACGTGTCGAACCTCTACGCCAATGAGCCTCAGGTGCTGCTGGCCGAACGGCTCGTCGAGCTGCTGCGGGTCGGCGCGCCGAGCCCCGGGCTTCCGCCCGAGGGGGCGAAAGTCTTCTTCTGCAACTCGGGGGCGGAGGCCAACGAGGCAGCAATCAAGATCGCCCGCCGGGCCGGCCGTTCGGAGATCCTCGCCACCGAGGGCTCGTTCCACGGCCGGACCCTGGGCGCGCTGTCCATCACCGGTCAGCCGGCCAAGCGGGCACCGTTCGAGCCGCTGCTGCCCGGCGTCCGGTTCGTGCCGTATGGAGACGGCGCGGCCCTGCGCGCCGCCGTCAGCGAGGCGACCGCGGCGGTGTTCCTGGAACCAACCCTCGGCGAAGGCGGTGTCGTGCCGCCGCCGGCCGGCTACCTCGCCGCCGCGCGGGCTGTCTGCGACTCCGCTGGCGCGCTGCTGGTCCTGGACGAGGTGCAGAGCGGCATCGGCCGGACCGGCTTGTGGTTCGCCCACCAGGCCGAGGGCGTGCTGCCCGACGTGATCACCCTGGCCAAGGGACTCGGCGGTGGCCTGCCCGTCGGCGCCTGCGTCGGCATCGGCGCGGCGGGGACGCTGTTGCGCCCGGGGGATCACGGCAGCACCTTCGGTGGCGGCCCGATCGTCTGCGCGGCGGCGCTCGCGGTGCTCGACACGATCGCCGCCGAGGGCCTGCTTGAACACGCGTCGCGGCTCGGGGAGCGGCTGGCCGCGGCGATCCAGGCGGCGGGCGTGCCCGGCGTGGCCGGGGTCCGGGGACGGGGGCTGTGGCGGGCGATCGAGCTCGACGGCCCATTCGCGCCGGCGGTGGAGAAGGCCGCCCGCGAAGCCGGTTACCTGGTGAACGCCGTCGCCCCCGACGCCATCCGGCTCGCCCCGCCGCTGATCCTCACCGCCGCCGAGGCGGACGCCTTCGTCGCGGCCCTGCCCGGTATCGTCGGCGACGCGCTCGCCGCCCGGGTTCGGTCGGCGCAGTCCGCGTCAGCCCCGGGCTCTAGGGTCAGCGCATGACGGTCCGACACTTCCTTCTCGACACCGACCTGACCCCCGCGGAGCAGACCGCCCTGCTCGACCTCGCCGACGGGCTCAAGGCACGCCGCCGCGTTACCCGGCTGACGGAGCGTCCGCTCGCCGGGCGCTCGGTGGCGCTGCTGTTCGAGAAGCCGTCGACGCGCACCCGACTGTCGTTCGACGTGGGCGTCGCCGAGCTCGGCGGCCACCCGGTGGTGATCGACGCGGTGAGCACGCAGCTCGGCCGGGGCGAGACCATCGAGGACACCGCCGCGGTGCTGAGCCGGTACGTCGACGCGATCGTCGTGCGTACCTTCGCGCAGGAGCGGTTGGAGCGGCTGGCGGCGGCGGCCACCGTTCCGGTGATCAATGCGCTGTCCGACCACGCCCATCCCTGCCAGGCCTTGGCCGACCTGCAGACGATCCGGGAGCGGCGGGGCCGCCTGGCCGGGCTGACCCTGACCTACCTGGGCGACGGCAACAACGTCGCGCACTCGCTGCTGCTCGCCGGCGCGTTGGCAGGCATGCGGGTGCACGTGGCCTCGCCGCCCGGCTATGAGCCGTTCGAGCAGGTGCTGCGGCACGCCAATGAGATCGGCATGGTGACCGGGGGGGAGGCGCTGGTGATGCACGACGCGCTGGAGGCCGCCGCCGGGGCGGACGTGCTTTACACCGACGTGTGGGCGTCGATGGGTCAGGAGGGTGAGTCGGACAGCCGCGCGTTGGTGTTCCAGCCGTACCGGCTCGACGAGAAGGCCGTCGAGGCCGCTTCGCCCGACGTGATCGTCATGCACTGCCTGCCCGCACATCGGGAGCTCGAGATCACCGCGTCGGTGATCGATGGACCCCGTTCGGTCGTGTTCGACCAGGCCGAGAACCGGCTGCACGCCCAGAAGGCCCTGCTGTCGAGCCTGCTGTCCGAGGGCGTCGGTCCGACCGGCGCC
>NZ_CDWRCK010000082.1:0-15759 GCF_977927595.1 Frankia sp. CcWB3 | reverse complement strand
ACATACTTCCCAAACAGGCCCTAGGGCGTAGGTGCGGTTACCTGGACCCGCAGCGGCTGCTGCTCGCGGGGGTGGCGCTGACCTATCTGTTCCAGGCTGGCACCAGCTACCTGCAGTTGCGGGTCGGTTCGAACCAGCTCGCCGCGGTGCTGTTCTGGCTGCTGGGAACGGTGTCGGGGGCCGAGCGGGACACATTGGGGCTGCCCGCGTGCATCGTCGTGGCCGCGACGCTGTGGCTGCTGGCGCAGGCCCGGTCGTTGAATGCCTTGCTGCTCGGCGATGAGGCCGCCGCCTCGCTGGGTATCCCGGTCAGCCGGCTGCGGACCCAGCTGCTGATCGTCACCGCCGCTCTGACAGCGTCCGTCATCTCCGTTGCCGGCGGTGTCGCGTTCGTCGGCCTCATCGCGCCGCACTGCGTCCGGATGCTCATCGGGTCGGACCACCGGCGGCTGCTCCCGGTGACGGCGCTGCTGGGCGGAACGTTCCTCGTGCTGGCCGATCTCCTCGGCCGGGTCGTGGCCCGGCCGTTGGAGCTGCCGTTGAGCATTATCACCGCGGTCGCCGGGGTGCCCTTCTTCCTCGTACTGCTGCGCCGGTCGGGACGGGCGAGTGGTGCCTCGTGACGGGCCTTCGCCTGGAAGGTCTGGGTGTCGTCGCCGACGGGGTACAGATCGTGTACGACTTGACGGTCGACTGCCCCCCCGGCGCCTTCGTCGGCCTGGTCGGTCCGAACGGCAGCGGGAAGTCGACCGTGCTGAAGACGGTCTACCGGGCGGTGCGGCCGACGTCCGGTGCGGTGCTGCTCGACGGGACGGACCTGGTCAGGGACCTCACCCCGCGCCAGTCGGCGCGGCGGGTCGCGGCCCTGGCGCAGGAAAGCCCCGATGGCTTCGACTTCACCGTCCTTGAGGTGGTCGCGACCGGGCGGACCCCCCACCAGAGCGCGTGGAGCCCGATCTCGGCCGGGGATCATGAGATCATCTCGGCCGCACTCGACACTGTGGGCATGGCCGCGCACGCCCGGCGGGCGTTCGCGTCGCTGTCCGGCGGCGAGAAGCAGCGGGTCCTGCTGGCGCGCGCCCTCGTGCAGGCACCGTCGGTGCTGATTCTGGACGAGCCGACCAACCATCTGGATATTAGCACCCAGCTGAGCCTGCTGGAGTTGGTGCGCTCACTCGGGATCACCGTGCTCGCCGCGTTACATGACCTCAACCTCGCGGCGGCCTTCTGCGACCGGCTCTATGTCCTGCACAACGGCGCGGTGATCTGTTCGGGAAAACCGGAGGACGTCCTGACCGCCGACCTCATCGGCCGCGTGTTCGGGGTGCGCGCCGACCGGAGCGTCCACCCGGTGACCGGCCGCCTCCACCTCGCCTTCTCCAGTCTTCCCTTCCCCAGCCCGCCTTCCTCCAGCCCGTCTTCCTCCAGCCTGCCCGGAACAGACGAGCCGGCCCCGGTGGTAGCTGGCGCGGAAATCCCGATAAAGCAATGACCCGATGAAGCAATGGAAGGAAACAGAACCCGATGAAGAAACTCGGCGCCGGCGTCGCGGTCGCCGCCCTGCTCGTTGTTACCGCCGGTCTCACCGGCTGCGGGTCCGGTTCGACCACCGGCGTGGGCAGTGCGAGCGCGGCCGATGCCCGGTCGGCCCCGGCCGGTACCCGCTATCCCGTTGAGGTGGCGAACTGCGGCCGGACCCTGCACTTCGACAAGGCCCCGGCGCGGGTCGTCTCCGGGTGGACCACCAGTACCGAGCTCCTCATCGAACTGGGCCTGACGGACCGGATCGTCGGCCAGTACAATACCAGCAGCGGCACACCGGCGGCGAAGTACGCCAGTGTGGAGGCGAAGCTACCCGTCCTCGGTACCGGCGCACCGACCCGAGAGGCGCTGCTCGCCGCCCGGCCCGACCTGATCTGGGCGGATGGCAGCTATCTGTTTGACGGCCGGCAGCTCCCCACGATCGCCGAGCTGGAGGCCCAGGGCACCCAGGTGATGATTCTCAGCGGGTTCTGCACCGACGACGCCACCAAGGCGACGGTCCGTGACGTCGACACCGACCTGACCGCGCTCGGCACGATCTTCGGCATTCCGGACCGGGCCAGGCAGGTCCAGGCCGACATCAACGAACGGTTCCGCCAGGTCGCGACGAAGATCCAGGGCAGGGACCCCGTCCCGGTCGCGATGGTCGCCACCTACCAGGGAACCGTCTACACCTACGACGGCGTCTACACCGACATCGCGCGGCTCGCCGGGGTGCGGAACATCTACGCGGGCACCCTGCCCAAGGGCAAATACTTCAGTGAGCTGTCGGTGGAGGACCTCATCAGCAAGAATCCCGGCACCCTCGTCTATCTGCTCAGCGGCAGCGAAACCGAGGCCGAGGCCCGCAAGTTCCTCACCTCCCGGCTCCCGACCGTGGCGGCAGTCCGCAACAACCGGATGTTCTTCCTCCCGCAGTCGGACTCGGCCAACCTCGCCGGCGTGGAAGGCGTGACAAAGCTGGCCGCCGCGCTGCACGCCTGAGCCGCAGACCCAAAAATGTGGGACGACCTGAGATGAGTACGGTACCCGCCTTCCGGCTTTTCCTGGCGAGCCGGGCTGTCTCCTGGGCGGGTTCGGCGATGACGCTCGTCGCGCTCCCGGTGCTGCTTTTCCAGCGCACCGGGAGCGGCACGCTCGCGGGCGTGCTGGTCGGTCTCGAAGCGGTGCCCTACCTCGTGCTCGGACTGCCCGCCGGTGCCCTGGTCGACCGCTGGGATCACCGGCGCACGATGGTGGTCACCAGTTGCCTCAGCGGCCTGACGATGGCCAGCATCCCCGTGGCCCACTGGGCCGGTGTCCTCACCACACCCCATCTGCTGATCTCCGCGGTGCTTGTTGCCTCGGTCTTCGTGTTCTTCGATGCGGCCAGCTTCGGCGCAGTCCCGGCGATCGTGGGACGGGACGCGGTGGCCGCGGCGACCGGGGCGATGGTGTCGGTGAGCACCGTTGTCAACCTGGTCGGGCCGGCCGTCGGCGGGGTGGCCGCGGCCACGGTGGGCGCAGCCAATGTGCTCGCCCTCGATGTGCTCAGCTACCTGGTCGGTGCCATCCTGCTCTCCCGGGTGCGCTGGGCCGCGCCGGCCGCCGCCGACCGGAGCGCCGCCGACCGGAGCGGGGCCGACCGGAGCGGGCCGGCTGGCAGCCGGGTGAGCCGGACCCGTCGCGACATCGCCGAGGGCCTGCGCTACATCCGGGGGCATCGCCTCATCCGGACTCTGACCCTGCTCGGGGCCGGCAGCAGCCTGTCCGGGGGCGCGGTCACCGGCCTGGTCGTCGTCGTCGCGGTACGGCAGTTCGGCCTTCCCGACGACGACCCGCGGATCGGTCTCCTCTACGTCGCCGCCGCGCTCGGAACGCTGATCGTCAGCCAGCTGCTCAGCCGCGTGCACCGACACGTCCCCACCGGAACGATCACACTCGGTGCGTTCGGAGCCAGCACGCTCGCCCTGATCGGCTGGTCGCTGAACACGGCGTGGCTGCCAGGGATGGGCATCCTGCTGCTCTGGCAGGCCAGCACCTCCCTGGTCATCCTCAACGGCATCGTCGTCCGGCAAGCCGTCACCCCCCTACGCCTGCAGGCCCGGGTCAACACCGCCGCGAGGATGATCGCCTGGGGCGGGACGCCGCTGGGTGCCGTGCTCGCCGGCATCCTCGCCGATGCCTGGGGCACCCGGGCCGCTCTGCTGACCGCCTCGGCCGGGGTCGGCCTGGCGCTGGTAGCGGGCCTGATGGCAGGCCTCGGCCACACCGGCAGGCTTCAGGACCTGATCAGGGCCGACGAGGTACCGGCCAACCCGCCGCAGGCCGGGCCCGGTGGGCCGGACGCCGAGGTCCGGGCGGTGACAGCCGCCGAATGAGCCCCCGAATGAGCCGCCCGGCTGATGTGTGGATATCGGCCCATCCCCACGCCGCTCGTGCTAGTGTTCCTGTTGAAAATGAAAACCGTTTTATTGCGAAGGAGGTGAAGCATGGCGGAGATCTCGTTCGAGGAGCTGGCCGAGGCGCCGGTCCTCGCTGCCCCGCAGGACCCGACCACGCACGCGCTCGTCCAGAGCCCGTTCGCGTGGGACGACGAGGAGTAGTGCCCCCGGTTCACTGAGGGCACCGAGTGCACCTTGGTGAGCCAGCGCAAGCCGTGACCGCCGGTGCCGTCAGTTCCCGGACGGCCCCGACGGTCACGGTCTCCACCGGGTTCATCCCGGCCCGCGCGGCCCGTGTCGGCCATGACCCCTGCTGACCACGGCCGCGACCAGTCCACCATCACCAGACCACCACGACCGCGACACACCCGATGAGGAAAGCCGACGTGTTCGCTCCTGGCCACCATCTCTACCGGGCCGCCGACGGGAGTTGGCGTTACAGCGCCCCCGGGAACGTCTTCGTCCGAATTGGCGGCGAGGACCGCCTGCTCGCCCTCGTGCGGGACGTCGCGGCCGGAGCCACCCAGCTGCCCCTGCCCGATGTGGACCGACCCGCCGTCGAGCGCATGACCGCCGCGCTCACCGATCGCGGCGTGTTCGTCGGCCCGGGGCGTGTGGGGACCGTTCCGGCTGGCTGGAAGGTGCGCCTTGACGGCGACAGTCCGGTCGTCGGGAAGCTCACCGAACTCCTGGGCGACCTCCTCGAGGACGTCGAGTGCACCGTGGGCCCGGCGGACGAGGCCGCGGTCGCCGGCTCGGACGTCGTCGTCAGCTGCGCCCGGTGGCTGCCGGACTCGCACTGGTGCCGGCTCGACCAGTGGTGCGCGGCGCACCACACCCCATGGCACGGCTGCTACGCCGAGGGCGACACGTTCGTTGTGGGACCCTTGTCAATGCCGGGCCGTACGGCGTGCTACCAGGACACCAGAGGACGTCGGCTCGCCGCGGCCGCTCTCCCCGACGAGCTGATCGCCCACTGGGCCTACCTCGATTCCGACACGGTCAAGCCGCCGGCCCCGTTCACCCCGGCAGCCACTGCGGTGCTGGCGGGGCTGCTCGCCGCCGACCTGCGGGCGCTGGCGGCGGGAAGCGCCGTTCCCAGCGAGGGGCACCAGCTCGTCGTCGACCTGACCACGGCGTCGATTAGCCGGCATCCGGTGCTTCCTCTTCCCAACCTCGCGGTCAACCCAGTATAGGCGCCGGGGCATGCACGCCATCGACGCGAACCAGGCCGTGCCGGCGGCGGACGGCGTCCTGCTGGCGACCGACGTCTACCGTCCCGACCGGCTACCCGCCCCGGCGGTGGTCACTCGCACCCCGTACGGTCGCGGTTCGCTGCTGGCAAACGGCGTCGGGTGGGCGCGGAACGGACTGGCCTACGTCGCCCAGGACGTGCGGGGGCGCTACGGGTCGGACGGGACCTGGACCCCGTATCAAGGGGAGCGCGCCGATGGCCGGGCGTTGGTCGAATGGGTCCACCGCCAGCCCTGGTGCGACGGGAACGTGATCCTCGCCGGAGCCTCCTACGGCTCGTTCACCGCGTGGGCAGCCGCCGTCACCGTGCCCGAGCTCGTGCGCGCAGTGATCAGCGAGGTACCCGCCGCGGGTCTGCGGCCCGCCAACGTGGACCCGTCGGGGATCCTGCGGCTGGCCGAGTACGCCGGATGGTGGACCGAGCACGCCGAGAGCCGCACCAGCAGGAACGGGCTGTCCGCGCAGATGCTGGGCTGCGAGCCGGACCTGCTGCGGCACCTGCCGGTCGCTGACCTCGGCCGGCGCCTCTGGGCACGGGTGCCACGCTGGTGGAGCGCCATAGTCCCGGCTCTGTCAGCCCCGGCTCTGTCAGCCCCGGCTCTGTCAGTCCCGGCTCCGTCGACGACCGGCGACGGCCCGGCACCGCACGACCGTACGGGCGACGACCTCGGGGCGGGCATCAGCACGCAGGAACTGGCCCGCTGCTCGCTGCCGTCCCTGCATATCGGCGGCTGGTACGACCTCTTCCTGCCGCAGACGCTGTGGCAATGGGAAACCGCGGGCCGCGACCGCGCTCCGAACAGGCCCGCCCGGGGCCTGGTGATCGGGCCGTGGGGGCACGAGCTGTCGACCCCCGCTTCCAGCTCGGCGGGTGGGCGGGAGCACGGGCCCGCCTCGCAACTGCCGCTGGGACGCCTCCAGGTCGCGTGGATCCTTGACGTGCTGGCCGGCCGGGACGCGTCGATCACCAAGGTGTTCCTCGTCGAGGGCGGACGCTGGCTGGACCGGTGGCCGGCGCCCACCGCCACCCTGGGCCTGCAGGCCAGCGCTGACGGGTCACTCCTGCCGAACCCGCCCGAGCGGCCCGCCGAGCACCGGTTCACCTACGACCCGCTCGCCCCCTTCCCCAGCCTCCCGCGGGACTGCGACCGTGCCCACCTGGACGCCCGCGCCGACGCCGTGGCATTCCGGACCCCGCCACTGACGACGCCGACCGCCATCGTCGGCGCACCCACCGTCACGATGGCCGCGGACACCACGGGCCCCGGCACCGACTGGATAGTCCGGCTGGTGGAGCGGCTCGGTGACGGCCGGGCCTTGGAGGTCACCAGCGGCGCCGCTGCCGTCGGGCCCGGCGCGGCCACGGTGTCGATCCCGCTCGACGCCACGGCCCTGCTGCTCCACCCCGGCAGCCGGCTAGAGCTGCAGGTCACCAGCAGCGACTTCCCGCGGCTGGCCCGCACCCCCAACACCGGCCAGGACCGGTACACCACCAGCGCCACCCGGACCGCCACCCAGACCATCCACACCGGTCCAACCCGCGGCTGCCGGGTTGACCTGTCCGTGCTGGAGCACCCGTGAGATCAACCACCCCCGCGCCGGCCGAACGGCGTCTCGTCGACCGCCGGCTCGGCGTCCTCACCCAGATCGTCCCCTACCAGCCGAGCCCCGCCATGCCGCGCTGCTGGGTCGGCTGGAGCGCCCGTGCCGCCGACACCCGTGCGTTCGCCACCTGGTCGGCCGAGCGGTTCGGCTTCGGTGCCGCCCTGAGCGATCACGACCGGGCGCGCCGTGCCGCGGTCGGGGAGGCCATGGAACGGTACTGCGGCAACGCCGTGCCCGACGCCCTGGAGATCGCCTGCTACGACGATCTCGCCAGGGCTGGGCGGCCGGCCCTCGACCCGGCGACCCTGGCGCTCTACTCCGACCGGCAGTACCGCGCCCGCGGGTTCCCCTTCCGGCCCTTCACCCGCCAGACACCGGTGGCCTGGGTGCCCGGCCGCGACCTGTACGCCGGGGATCCGGTGCTGGTGCCCGCGTCGATGGCCTACCTGAACTACTTCCGCGGTGCGCACGCCGACGAGGTGGCCACCCACGCCATGCTGTATGCCGGCATCGCCACTGGCGAGAACCGTGAGCACGCCGAGCGTTTCGCGTTGGAAGAGCTCTTCGAACGCGACGCGAACACCATCTGGTGGGCCAGCGGCGCCGCAGGCTGGGCCGTCGCCGATGCGGCTGAGCTCCTCGACCGGTACGACATCGCCCACGGAGAGGGCACCGGTCGCACCATCCGGTTATTCCAGGTGCCAAGCCAGTTCCCGGTTCCGGTGCTCGCCGCCTTCCTTGAAGAACCGGGACGGGGGCTGATCGCATACGGCATGGCCTGCCGGGCGGGCCCGCGGGAAGCGGCGACGAAGGCGCTCGTCGAAGCCTTCGCCATGCTGGAACTGACCGCCGAGCTCGCGGACGGTGACAGCACGCACTGGCGAGCCGTCGCCCGCGGCGAGATACCCCCGCACACCTACCTGCCCTACCGCGCCGACCGGCGGTACGCGGATGACATCCGGCCGGATTTCCGCGACCTCGTCGACCTGCCCGCGGTCGCCCAGCTCTACCTGGATCCGCGGATGCAGGGCCGGCCCCTCGACCGGCTCCGCGACGACACCCGCACCACCCGGCTCGCCGACATCCCCCGGGCCGACGGGGACGTCAACAGGGACGTCAACAGGGACGCCAACGGGGACATCAACGGGGACACAGCCCGCCGGCGCTATCTCGACATGCTCGCGACGCAGGGCCTGCCCGCCGTGTCAGCGGACGTCACCACCCCGGACGTGCGGGCGGCCGGCCTCACCGTCGTGCGGGTCATCGTCCCCGGGCTCTACGGCAACCCGCCCGCGGCCTTCCCGTTCCTCGGCGGCGAGCGGCTCTACGACGTACCCGCCCAGCTGGGCCTGGCTGCTGGAAAGCTCACCGAAGACACCCTTTATCCGTACCCGATCCCGCACGTCTGAGGCGCACCCATGGACCTCGCCGCGATCCTCGACCCCCGATCCGGGATCATCCGCCGGATCGAACGCAACACCATTCCCGCCACCCTGCCGCCCGAATTCACCATGTACACCGCCGTCCTCTCCGACACCACCAGGTTCTCCGCCTGGGCCAGTGACTTCGCCGGAGCCGGCTACGCCCTGCTCGACGACGACGCCGCCCTCGGGCCCGCCGTCGGCGAGGCCGTCGAACGCTACTGCGGGAACCTCGTCCCCGCCGGACTGCGCCGCGCCACCCACAAAGAGCTCACGGCGGACCGCGCCACCGTGCTCGACCCGCGCTCGGTGGTGCTGTACTCACCCGCCCAGTACGCCGGGCCCTACTTCCCGTTCACCGAGTACCGCGAGGATCTCGAGCTGGAGTGGACGCCCGGCACCGACCTGCTTGCTGGCACCCCCGTCTGGGTACCCGCGCAGCTCGTCTGGGTGTCCTACGCCCACCAGGCCCAGGCCCGCGGGTTCCCCTACCTCAGCCCGGTCCTCAGCGCCGGCCTGGCCGCCGGTATGGACCAGCGCTCGGCGCAATGGTCGGCGATCTGCCAGATGATCGAACGTGACACGCTGACCATGGCCTGGCACGGCCGCCGGCCGTTGCGGGCCATTACCCCGCCCCCCTGGATCGCGCAGCTTGCCACGGGCGCGCACGGAAGCATGACGACCCGGTTCGTCGAATTCCCGAACGAGTTCGGCCTCGTCGTCGCCGGCGCACTGGTGCACGACACGGCGACCGGCTACCTGACCATGGGAGCAGCGTGCCGGACCACCACCACGCCGGCGCTGCGCAAGGCCCTTGCCGAAGCCTTCCAGCTGCAGATGTTCGTCGCCGACCTCGATGACCCCGACGGGCCCCTACATGCGCGCCGCACGCAACCCGCACAGCCCCCTCAAGCCGTGGCGAGCTGACCGGCGGTACCTCGACGACTGCCGAGACGACCTGGCAGATGTCGTCGAGTACTGCACCCACCTCCAGCTCTTCCTCGACCCTCGCCTGCAGGACCGGCTGGAGGCCGAACTCGCCGAGACCCTCACCGGCACGATCGGCTGGGAGACCCTCGACCGGGACGCCCGGCACGCCGGAGTCGACGACCCGATGGTGCTCGCGCGCACGCTCGCCGGCGCCGGCCACCCGGTGACATCGGTCGACGTCACCACCGAAGACGTGCGCCCCACCGGCATGCGGGTCGTGCACACCTTGGCCCCCGGCCTGTACTCGAACACCTCCGTCGGCCTTCCGTTCCTCGGCGGCGCCCGGCTGGCCAGGCAACTCGCCGCGGCGGGCACCATCCGGCGCGACCTCCCGCTACCGCATTAGCGCATTAGCGACGTAACCGAAAGGACGAGTGTGGCCGAGGACGTCACCGCGCTGGAGCGTATCCGGCGGGCCCAACAGGTCCTCAATGGTCCGCCGACCCGGCAGGTGGTGCTCGACGGACTGCGCGCCGCCACCAGCCGGATTCCGCTGCCGGCACCGCGCGCGGACCTGCCGATCGAGTTCGGCCAGGTGCTCGCGGCACGCAGGTCCTGGTACCGGTTCGATGCCGAGGCGCCGACCGCCGAAAATGTCTCCTCGCTCCTACGCTGGGCGGTTGGTCCGCAGCGGGATGTCCGATTGCCCGACGGCAGTCAGCACCGGATGTGGATGGCGCCGTCGGCAGGTGGCCTGCATTCACTGTCCATCTATCTCGTCATTGCGCACAGTGCGCAACTGTCCGGCGGCGTGTTCCGGTACGACGCCGAGGACCACTGTCCGCAGACGTTGTGGTCCGGCGAGCCGGCGGCGGCGTTGCGTTCGGTGCTGGTCCAACCCGAGTTCGCCGAACGGGCGCCCATGGCGGTCGTCGTAGTCGCCCGGCTTGACACGACTCTCGTGAAGTACCCGGCACGCCATTACCGCACCCTGCACCTCGACGCGGGAATCGCCGTGCAGAACCTCTACCTGGTCGCGGCCGCACTCGGGCTGGCCGGATGCGCCGTGACGGCCTTCGACGACCAGGCCCTCGCCGAGTTGCTGCGCCTGCCCGACACGATGTTCCCGACCGTCGTGTTCCCCGTCGGCCGTCAGCCGGTCCGACCGCCAACCAGGCATGTGAGCTGACTACATTTCACTATCGCCGGCCGCGCCGGCCGTCACGGCCGCCGCGGCCGGACGTGGGCGGCCGAGGTGCCCAGCCCCGTGGGGCCGCCGAAGAGCCGTACTCCCGCCGTCGGGTGGTACCGCAGTTCGGACTCCTCGTACCGATGCGTGCCCTCATGCCAGCGGAGGATCCCGGCCAGCCAGTTCTGGAGTTCCCGCGCATAGCCCAGCAGCGCCTGCCGCGCCGGCGCGTCCAGGGCGAAGCTGTCGAACAGCGCCGGAAGCTCGTGCGCCACGATGTGCTCGAACTGCCGTATCCGGGAGGTCATCAGATCGTTGACCACCGTGAGGGCACGCTCCCGGTCGCAGTCGAGGAAGTTCTCGACGACGAGGACACAGTTGTGGATCTCACCCTCGAACTGGATCTCCTTCTGATAGGAGAAGACGTCGTTGAGGAGGCAGGCGTAGTCCGCGGCCGCGTTCTCCAGAGCCTGGATCGGCCGGGTGCGGTAGATCTCGGGTGGCACGGTCTGCTCCCGGGCCAGCCGGGACAGGCTCATCGTCAGATCCGAACCGAAGGTCGCCCGGCGCATCTCAATGTAGTCGATCGGGTCGGGAATGCGATTCTGGGCCTGGTTTGCCAGCTCCCACAGCCAGCTGTCGATCATAACCTCGACGGCGCCGCGGAACGTCTCGCGCGCGCCTGGCGACATGGTCTCGGTGGTGCGCGCCCACAGGTCGGCCAGACCGCGTTCCAACGCGTTGGCCGGCACCGCGGTGACGGGGGAGTCCACCGGCATGAACTCCGACAGCCGGGCGTTGCACACCTTGGCCCCGAGGATGTCCCGGGTGCAGCCGAAGATTACCGGGTAGTAGTCGTCGGCGTAGGTCCCCCAGGTGAGCCAGTCCGTCGTCAGATTCAGTTCCGGCAGGGTCGCGTCCGGATGGATTCCGGCCGAGCACAGCGCGAAGTCGAACGCCCGCAGTTTGTGTTCGTCCCAGATGCCCGGAATCGGGTCCAGCATCCCCACCGCCCGGGCCCAGATGATGTTCTCCCGGCGGGAGGCGTCCAGATGCGGGCTCTGCCCGGTCGAGAAGGGCATGCAGAAATCGGGATGGCGCAGCGGCCCGACGATCTGGTGCGGGATGTGCGTGAAAGAGCGGATCCGGCGCGGTGCGGTGGTGACGAGGGACGGCACGATCCGGGCCGCCGAGGTACCGAGACCGGTGAGTCCGAGGAGTCCGCCGAGCTCGCCGCTCCCGGGCGCCACGGCCCGGTTCATGTACCGGCTCGAGCGCAGGTGCCACTCGTGGCCCCCGGACTGCCAGTCCTGCAGACCCTTCACGTACGCCAGGACCTCCAGCCGGCTCCCCGGGTCGACACCGTGCTCCTCGAGGACCGCCGGCAGTTCGGTGACCGCGGTGTGCTCGAACTGGTGCAGCCGCGAGGTGAGCAGGTCGTTGACCGTGTCGGCGGCCTCCTGGGTTCCACAGCCGAGGAAACGTTCGATGACGAGCACGCCGTTGCTGAGCTCGCCCTCCTCTTCGACCTCGCGCTGGTAGGAGAACAGGTCGTTGCGCAGGTGCACGGCGTCGGCGAAGGTGTCCCGCAGTACCTGCAGCGGCCGGGTTGCCGCGACCCGGGCCGGAACCTCGGCATCGGCGGCGTGCTCGACGAGGTTCGCCGACCAGGGCGCGCCGCCGACCTTGCGCCGCATCTCGACGTATTCAATCGGGTTGGCGAGCCGGCCGGCGTTGATGTTGGCTAGTTCCCACAGGGACTCGTCCAGTAGGTTCTTGGTGCTGACCGCGAACCGCCGCCGCCAGTCGGCGGAACGCTCCGGGACGGTCCGGGTCCACAGGTCGGCGAGTCCGCGTTCCACCGGGTTGGTCGGCGTCTCGGTGATCTCACCGTCGACGGGCATGAAGGCGGGCAGACGGTCGAGGTAGGCCCGGGCGCCGGCCATGTCGTGGGACCGCTTGTACAGCTCCAGGAAGTGGTCGTCGAAGTAGAACACCCAGACATACCAGTCGGTGACCAGATCGAGTTTTCGGCCGACGGCGTCCGGATGGGTGTATGCGCAGAGCAGGGCGTAGTCGTGTGCGTCGAAGTCGGCCTCGGTCCAGATCACGGTTCCGTGCTGCGGAGAGTCGATCATCTCCATCTCGTCGGCCCAGGCCCTGCTGTGCACGCGGGCCTGTTCCAGGTTCGGATTGAGCCGTGCCGGATAGGGCACGTAGAACTCCGGTAGCGTGAAAGGCTGCATGACCCGCTGGTGAACCTTTCTCGGTCACGGGCTGGACGGCCGGCCCCGAAAGTCGGCCGGATACGGATCCTTATCCGTATCCGGCACCGGAGAACCTTCCCCGGAGAACCTTCCCCGGGGAATCGGTCCCGGGGAAGGCGTACCGGGTCTGCCGGGGTGGCAGCGGAGAAGTGAACAGTCGGGGCGGCCGGGAGAGATCGGGCCGGGATGCCGCGGAGCCCAGCGGAACCCTCCCGGAACCCCGCGTAATCTCGCGTAATTCCGCAGAATTCCGCGGGTTCCGGGTGATCCCAGCGGCTCGCGCGGCCGGGTGTCACCGACCGATCTCGACGTTCTCCAGGATGCCGAGCGCGTCGGGGACGAGCACCGCCGCGGAGTAGTACGTGGTCACCAGGTACGAGATGATGGCCTTGTCGCTGATACCTGCGAATCTCACGGACAGGCCGGGCTCGTATTCGTCCGGCAGGCCGGCGTGGTGCAGGCCGATCACCCCCTGGTTCTCCTCATCGGTGCGCAGTGCGAGGATGGACGTGGTACCGGTCCTGCTGATCGGAATCTTGTTCAACGGGAGCAGGGGAACGCCGCGCCAGGCCGGCACGTGCTGGTCGTGGAAGAGGACGGTGGCCGGGTAGATGCCGCGGGCGGTGCATTCCCGGCCGAACGCGGCGATGGTCCGCGGGTGGGCGAGCAGGAAATGTGTGCTGCGTCGGCGGCTCAGTAGCTCGTCGAGGTCGTCCGGGGTAGGCGGACCGCTCCGGGTGTGAATACGCTGGCGGAGGTCGGCGTTGTGCAGCAGCCCGAAGTCGGGGTTGTTCACCAGTTCGTGCTCCTGGCGTTCGCGCAGGGCCTCGACGGTGAGCCGGATCTGGTGCTCCAGCTGGTTGTGCGGTTCGTTGTAGAGGTCCGCCACCCGGGTGTGGATGCATAGCACGGTCTGGGCGACGCTGAGCTCGTATTCGCGGGGCGCCAGCTCGTAGTCGACGAACGTCCCCGGCAGGTCCGGTTCCCCGGCGTGCCCGGCGGCGATCGCAATCTCCGCTTCGCCCAGGCGGTTGCTCGGGGGCTGGGGCCGGGTCCGGTACTCGTCGAGGTGACGCCGCAGCTCGTCGGAGGAGTCGACGAGCTCGGAGAACTGCTGGCGCGACAGGACGAGGGCCGTCGTACCGGTGAGTGCGCGGGCCGTGAACTCCCAGGTCAGGTCCTCCTCGACCAGCACCTCGTCACCGTACTCCCCGGGGCCGAACCTGCCGACCTTGCCGTGCGCGATCAGGAACACCTGGTCGGCGGCCTGACCACCCTCCACCAGGACGTCCCCGGCGGCGAACTCCCGTTGGGCGAAGCGGTCCGCGAGCGCGTCGAGCACCTCGCCGTCGAAACCGCGCAGGGCGGGCAGCTCGCTGAGTTCGCGCGGAACGACCCGGACCTCGGATCCGGTGGTGGTGAACGTGAGGAGCCCGTCCCCGAGTATATAGGTCAGGCGGCGGTTGACCCGGTACACGCCGCCGGACGCCTGGACCCACGGCAGTACCCGCAGCAGCCACCGGGAGGTGATCTCCTGCATCTGCGGAACGGACTTGGTGGTCGTCGCGAGATTGCGCGCGGCCGCCGTGCCCAGACTCAGCCGGGGCTCTTCGCCGCCGGCATCCGTACCGGTCTGCACGGGTTCGGTCATGACAGACTCCACCTATCTCTGGTTTTCGCAGGGGCAGTTTTCCCACTGGGAGTGGGGGTTTGCACTGGGGATATGGGGGTTTTCCCGGAGTGCGGTTTTGATTGACTCGGCGCACGTGCAGGAGGCGCGGCCTGTGCACGGTCATAGGAATGTGCGGGCGTGACGGGCCCCGGCGGCTGGCGGCCGACCGCGGGTACATCGAACCGACACGAAATGCGGGACGTCGAAGTTCCGATACTGCGCTGGGTGAGTCTCGCCTTCCCTGAGTAGCGATGACATCGATGGGCGCTCCGTCGGTGTAACCCCCCATGGCGTCGAGTCAACAGTCGACATGCGCTTGTCTCGAACGGAACGCGCGTCGTCTCGCCGCGCATTGGAAGCCTCCCGCATCGATCACGCGGGCGGCAAGCACTTTGCGGAACCAATCAGATCTGGTCCGGGCAGACTGGCCTGCTCTAGTCCCTCGGGCCGGTCCGGCAACCACGCACCGTCAAGGGCGGCCGGGCGTTTTCTCGATCGTTTTCCCGGCGTCCCGACCGGCTGTCGGTACGCAGCGGACAGGCGTTCTGCCCGCCTTTTCTGCTGGTGGATCCAGTCCGCTGGTGGATCTAGCGCCGATCGGCGCCCGTGTCCCGGCTACGGTGATATCGGGTCGAAATCTGGTCCGGCTGTCGGTCGAGCGTTCGCGGAGCCCGCGCGCGAAATGCCTTCGGTGATATTAGATCGCGTGGCGGACCATAGCCAATTCTGCCGGGGAACCCGGGTCGGAGCGCCGTCGTCTCCCTCGAGTGCGGCGCGCGGATATTTCTTCACCCCCACGCCGGTGGACCGGAAACGTCACGGTGACGGGGACGGAGACGGCGCGTGGCGTCCCGCCGCTCCGGGCCCGTTGCAGCCGGCCCGCCCGCGGCAGATCCGGACCGGTTGCGGACTCCTCATGACACGCCATAGACGCTGGCTGCTTCGCCTGGTCAGGGCCTCGGCCCGGAATCGGGTCGGGTGCCCGCCCCGGGTCCGCAACCGCGGCCTGGTCCGATCATCCGCCGGATGCGGCGGCCCTGCGGCCCCGTCGGGGCCAAAGGCCTGGAGATTGCGGGACCTGTGGCCATTGCGGGACCTGTGGCCATAGCCGGAACGGTGTATCCGTCCGTCCGTCCGTCCGGTATGGCCGGCCGGGTGATCGACCCGACGCGCATCGTATTGAGCCGGTCCTGCCGACCGAGGGAGCCATTGCCTCCCGGCAACGGCGCCGGCCGAATCCCGCGATGCGAGGGGCATGCCTCGGCTGGTCGCCTTCGCTTCAAGCTTCGGCTCAAGCCTTGGCGCCGAGATTATCACTATACGTGTCTTTGGAAGGACATTAGCGTTATTCCATCGTACGCGCCGGTGCGGCGTGACCGGTGCTGCTTCACCGGACGGCGCAGGTGCTCCCGGGCGTCAACTCACCGTCATCGCGCCGACGGGTTACTAGGGCCTG
>NZ_CDWRCK010000081.1:0-15910 GCF_977927595.1 Frankia sp. CcWB3 | reverse complement strand
AAACAGGCCCTAACGGGGTGGGCCGCTGACCGGTGCGGCGGTGGCGCGTTTGACGGTCTTCGGGTCCATCCGGCGGATCAGGAAGGAAGTAATGATCACGAGGAGGACGCCGACGACGAGACCGGCGACGATGTCGGTGAGGTACGCCGAGGCGCTGTGGTCGAAGAAGGGGTCATCGACGACCTTCGGGTTCACCGGCTTCTGGTTGTCTGGCCGTAGCACGCCGGCCAGGGTGATGCGGTTCAGGTCACCGACCGAGGCCATCGACGCGAAGCCCCAGCGGGCCGGCGCGATGTAGCTGATCTGCTCCAGACCGGGCGTGCCCTTCACCGGCACGATGCCACCGCTGAAGATGAGCTGGGCCATGGTGATCAGTACCAGGAGCGGCATGGTCTTGTCCGCGTTGTCGACCATCGCCGAGATCACCAGCCCGAGCATGGCCGACGCGAGCGAGACCACAATCACGGCGATGAGCAGTTCGAGCAGGGCGTTCCCGAGCACGACACCCTTGTCCGGCGTTCGCCCGGCAAGACCGATCAACGTGAACGGGATCGCCTGGGCGACAGTGATCATAACAAGAACGAGGATCTTCGAACCGACATACGCGGTCCGAGACAGACCGATGGCTCTCTCTCTTCGGTAGATCGCCCGTTCCTTGACGATCTCTCTGACCGAGTTCGCCATTCCCATGAAACAGGCACAGAGAACCATGATCAAAAGAACTGTCGGGGCATCCGAGTTCGGCGAGAACTGTTTGGCCTGTTCGGCCGTGAGATCAAAGTTCCCGCCGATGGCCCTGGGTATCAGCCCGAGCAGGAACGGGAAGGCGATAATGAGCCGCAGGTATGACTTGTCGGATGCGACGACGGCCATTGTTCGTCGGCTCAGCGTCACAAGCTGCGAGATCACCGACTGCTGCCGCAGCGAGGGCAGCTCCTCGGGAGCCGGCCGGGCCGACGGAGCAGTGATCGAGGCGGGCACGTAGTACCGCGAGTTGCGGAACTTGGCGGCCGACTCGGCCCCGGGCGTCGCCTCCAGGGTGAGGAAGACGTCCGGGTAGTCCCGCTTGCCGAAGAAGGGCAGCGCGTCCTGCGGCGGACCGAAGTAGGCCACGTAGCCGCCGGGTGCGAGGACGAGGATGTAGTCGCACAGGTCGAGCTGGGCGACGCTGTGGGTGACCACGACGACCGTCCGGCCGTCGTCCGCGAGCTTGCGCAGCGACTCCATGACGTTCTTGTCCATGCCCGGGTCGAGGCCGGAGGTCGGCTCGTCGAGGTAGAGCAGGGTCGGCCGGGTCAGCAGCTCCAGGGCCACCGAGGTCCGCTTGCGCTGGCCGCCGGACAGCCGGGAGACCTGGGTGCTGGCGTGCTGGGTGAGGCCCAGCTCGGCGAGCACCTCGTCGACCCGGGTGCGCCGCTCCGCCTTCGTGACGTCCGGCGGGAAGCGCAGCTCGGCGCCGAACTCGAGTGCCTTGCGGACGGTGAGCGAGGTATGCAGCAGGTCCTCCTGCGGCACGTAGCCGATCCGGCGCCGCAGTTCGTCATACTCTGAGTAGAGGTCCCGGCCGGCGTAGCGCACGGTGCCCTTGTCCGCGGGGCGGAAGCCGGTGAGCGCGTTGAGCAGCGTCGACTTACCCGCCCCGGACGGCCCGACGACGCCCAGCAGCGCCCGGCCGGGCAGCTTGAACGTCATGTCGTGCATGAGCTGCTTCTGACCGGCCCAGACGTTCAGGGCGTCGGCCTCGAAGCTGACGTCACCGGAGTCGATGTACTCGACGAGCTGGTCGCCCTCGAGCTGGAAGACGTGGTGACCGACGGCGATGACGTCGCCCTGGCCGACGGACGCCCGGTTGATCCGACGACCGTTGACGAACACGCCGTTGGCGGAGTCGAGGTCGGCGATCTGCAGGCCGGACCGGCCGATGTAGAGCTCGGCGTGCCGGCGGGAGGCAAGCAGGTCGGTGATGACGATGTCATTGTCACGGGCACGGCCGATCGACATCGTGCCCGGGCGCAGCCGATAAGTGGTTCGCCGCTCGTGCTCCTGCTCGAGGCTGGTGACGCCACTCACCCGTTCGTCCCGACCCTGGTCGTCGTAGTCGTGCCCGCGCTGGGACGGATCGGTCGGCCCCTGATGCGAGGTCCCGCGCCCACCCCTCGAGGAGCCCGTGGGTCGTGGCGGAGAGTAACCGGCAGCATTGGGCAGCATCGTCTGCATGTCGTAGCCGGGGTCGTACTCCGGCTCGTCCAGCGGCCTGCGGCCTTCCGGCACCTGGGGATGGATGACAACCTCGGGCCCGGTCGGAGTGCCGAGACGAAGCCGCACCTCACCGTGCACCGGGACGGTCTCGGGCATGCGCTGCCCGTCGATCCAGGTGCCGTTGGAACTGATGTCCCGAACGACCCACCCGTTGCCGGTCTGCTCAAGGAGGAGATGGCGACGGGAGACCCGGCTGTCCGCTATGACGTAGTCGGCGGTCCGGGCACGGCCGATGATGAACTGCGCCTCGGCCGGCACGGTAGCCGCACCGGCCTCGGTGACGACTCTCAGGAAGGTCGTCTGCACGTGTTTCCCCCTTCGCGACGGGACGCTGGCCGGGATGTCCCGCCGAACTCCACCTTGTCACTACGTTGTGCGGTGTCACTACGCTGTGCGGTTTTACCAGGTACTGCGGTGTCATCATGGCGCGCCGGGTCACCACCTCGCGCGGCCACTCGAGCCGCCGGATCACGCCGGATGCCCGATCGTAGCGTCGAGGGATGACCTTGATCCACCCCGGGTGACGATTTACCACCAGCTGAACGGCGATCGTTGCCGTCGCGTCGACTTCCGGGCATCTCTCGGGTTCCTGCCGCCTCATGATCGGTCGATTTACCGGTTACCCTGCACGAAACCTTCCGGGCCACGTCACCCTGAGTGGTCAGATCGTCTCGATGACCGTGCCACGGAAGCTCGGTGACCGTGCCCCGGAAGCGACGACGATGACGCATGTTCCCGTCCGGCACCCTATGAGAATGATGGTCGACGGTCCCCGACAGTGGCATCTGTCGCCGATCCGACCAGCGGCTGCAGGCCTCGGCGGCACCCGGGACGCACGCCACGGAAGTGGACGATCAGCCAACGGACGGCCACCGGAAATCGGCTGATGAAACGCCGGGAGGTGCCGCGCGTCGAACGATCGTCGACAGGTTGACGTACTCCGCGGGAAGGTCGACGTACTCCGGGAAGGACCTACTCCGGGGAGAGAGGGGCCATGGGCGGCCTCGACCGGATCCGATCCGGGCCCTGACCGCGGGGAGGGCGGTCGGTACGGCTCGACCACCGCGCGCGAGGCATTCCGGGTCGGCGCAACTGTGGCGGAAATCATGTCAGGGCTCAGGACCGCCACTCAGGGCTCAGGACGCCGGGAGCACCACGTCCTCGGCAGTCGCGGTGAGTGAGAGACCGGTCGCGTTCGTGGATGCCTCGACGATGCGGAGATGGAATGGCAGACCGGAGATCGGGATCGGGATGGACGGCAGAAGTTCTCCGGGGACACTGAATCCGAGGTTCACAGCTCCGGTGAGCTTCACCTCACTCGGCACCAGGGTGAGCATGTTGTTCCGGACCTCGAACGTCGTGATCCCACCGACCTGCTGGGTACCCAGCACCGGCACGTTGACGGTGCCAGTCACCTCGATCTCCTTTCCCCCGTCGACCGGCTTCACCTGCACCTGCTGCCCGGCGAGGTAGGCGTTGAGGTCGTTGTAGGTCATATCCACAGTGGCCCGCACGTGATCGACGGGCACCTGCCCGACATTGTTGGTGATGGCATCACCGAGCGGTACGTGTACACCCTTCAGATTGGCCTTCACCGACGAGATCTTCGGGCCCGGCGTCGGGATGCCCTCGATCTCTACTCCGATGTTGGTGAACTTCCCGAACAGGACCTGGGTAAGGAACGGGAATCCGCCGATGCTCACGCTCTTGACCGTCGGGATGGGATCACCCGGCTTGATGTTCTCGGCCACGCCGGCCTCGACCTGCTGGCGCATCTGATCCTTGGCTATCACCACGCTGACCCGGTCGCCCACGACGAACAGGACGATCAGGGCGACCAGCGCGATGAGCAGTTTCCGGCGCCGGCGACGCGGCTTGACGGGCACGGCGGGCGTGCCGCCACTTGGCGCCACGGCGAATCCCTCCGGGCCTCTACCGCCCCCGCCGGCGGCGCCGGGCAGCCGATCATGGGGTCCGCCGCCCTCGCGGGCGGTGATGTTCCCCATCCCCGTGGTCCCGGGCGCCGCACCCAGGACCGCGGTGCCGTCGTAGCCACCCTGAGCGCCGGAGCCGGCCCACGGGTCATAACCGGCCGGCGGCTCATAACCAGCCGGCGACTCATAACCAGCCGGCGGGTCACCCCTCCGGGCCGGCGCGGCCGGCCGCGCCGGCCGGAACGAGTCCGCGGGCGGCGGTGGTCCCATCGGCCGGAAGGACTCCGCAGGCGGCGGTGGTCCCACCGGGGCGCCCGGACGGGCCGGCCTGTTCTGGTTCGCGGGCCGCGTCCCATCACCGTCCGGAGGCATCACATGGGTGCTGTCCGCAGGCTGCTGCCCATCACCGTCACGTCCGTCGTTCACCGGTCCATCTCCTGCCATGCCGCGCCGGAGCACGCCGTCGCCCTGTCGATGTCCGCCTGGCGGTTGTCCTGTGCCTGGCCCTGCCGGATCGTCGCATGCTCCGTGCCTTCCGCACGGCCGCGGGTCCGATCATCCATGCGACATCGGTGTCGGATCCCCGACTTGACCGACCAGACCGGGCAAACCAGATACCATCGGCCACCGCCCGGAGCATGATCCGCCAGCCATCACCGGCCGTCACCCATGTCACCAGCGTCACCGCCGCCACCAGCTCACACCTCCAGCGGGAGCTGCGCCACCGGAGTGTCCCGTCTAGCCGGCGCGAGCCGGAAAACGTCGCCACGCGGGGCGGCGAACGCCTGCCAGAAGTGGTCCGCGACCACCCCCGGACGTAGCGGGCCCGCAGCGTCCACCCTGCCGTCGAGAACCACCGTGCGCAGCCGGACACCCCGCGCGGCCAGCATCGGCCGTACCGCATCGGCGAGGGCGGCGAGGCCTGCCTTGCCGATCGCCAGCGCGAACCGGCCGGCCACCGGCTCGGTGCGCGATCCGGCCGTGGTCAACAGGTATGGTCGCGGCCGGCCGGTCCACGAGGAGGTCTGCCGCCACCTGCACCGCGGTGAGCGCGCCCGTGACGTTCACCGCAAGAGTCTGGTTCATCGTCTCGGCCTTCACCGTGAGGGCGCCGCCGCGGATGCTGAGCTTGGCGTTGTAGACAAGCACCGTCAGCCCCCCGACGTCGGCCGCCACCCGCTGGATGGCCGTGGTGAGGGCCGGCTGGTCGGTGACGTCGGCGACGGCGCCGTGCACCGCCAGGCCGTCCTCGGCGAGCTCGTCCCTCACCCGGGTCAGCGTGTCGGCGGACCGGGAGACGACTCCCAGGGCGAACCCCTCCCGGCCAAACCGGCGCAACAGGTCGGAACCGAAGCTCGCCCCCGGTCCCACGACGACGAGGCCGCGGGTCGCCGGGGCGAACTCCGGGTCCCCGGCACGGTCCCCGGCATGGTCACGATCACGGTCGACGCCACCGCCCGGCCCGCCGGGGTAACCCGGAGCCGGCTCGCACGGTCCGGTGCTCATGGCCTCATCCTGACGGAGACGCTGTCCGGACATCCCGGGGATCGACGGAACGCCCGGCCCGGTCTTCAGGGGTGGGCCCGCTGCTCCCGGGCGGCCTCGACGGCCGCCCGGGCCCGCAGCGGCGCGCAACGGTGGTAGGCCCAGCCCAGGGCCGCACCGACGATGACCACCGGGATCAGCAGGAAGAACAGGACAACCACACAGGCGGCAATGGTCTCCACACCCTTGGCCTACCCAGGCTCCCGGGTCGACCCGATGCGCCCGGTAGTGCCTCAGGCGACGAGAACCCCGGGGTTGAGGATGCCGGCCGGGTCCAGTGTCCGTTTGACCGCCCGGAGCACCTCGACACCAAGATCGCCGATCTCGGCGCCGAGCCAGGGCCGGTGCTCCGTCCCGACCGCGTGGTGGTGGGTGATCGTGCCGCCCGTGGCGACGACCGCGTCCGTGGCCGCGGCCTTGGCCGCCCGCCAGCTCCCGATCGGGTCGTCGCCCTCGCCGCAGACGACGGTGAAGTAGAGCGAAGCCCCCGTGGCGTACAGATGAGAAATGTGGCACATGACGACCGGTGCCAGGCCGGCGGCGGCCAGCGTCATGGTGAGCGCATCTCGGACGGCCGCGTACAGCCCGGGCAGCGCCGTCCAGAATCCCGCCGTTTCCAGGGTCTCGGCGAAGATGCCCTGGTCCAGCAGCGCGTCGCGCAGGTAGGGCGCCCGGAACCGACCCTGCTCCCAGTCCTGGCCGGCCGCCGCGCCGAGCCGTTTGGCGCCCCCGGCGAGCAGGACGGCAGCGACCGCCGCGGAACGCTGTTCCACCGCGCGATCGTCGCCTTCGTAGCCGGTCACCAGGTAGCAGCCGACGACGCCGCCCCCGCGCTCGCCGCCCGACCGGGTCGGCCGCGCGAGCCCCGCGACGGTCTCCGTCTCGTCGGACAACCGGCATACCGTCGGCCGCAGGTCGCGGGCGGCGAGTGAGCGCAGCAGCCGGATGCCGGTCGCGAAGTCGGGCACCGACCAGGCCTCGTAGCCGCGCCGGGCCGGCAGCGGCCGGACCCGGACCACGACCTGGGTGATCACCCCGAAGGCGCCCTCGGAGCCGAGTAGCAGCTCCCGCAGGTCCGGTCCGGCGGCCGACGCCGGGGCGCGGCCGAGCTCCCAGCCGCCCACCGGCGTGGCCACCCGCAGGCCGACGACCAGGTCGTCGAACCGGCCGTAGCCCCCGGATGCCTGACCGCTGGACCTGGTCGCCGCGTAGCCACCGATAGTGGCGTACTCCCAGGACTGGGGGACGTGCCCGAGCGTGAGACCGTGCTCGGCCAGCAACGCCTCGGCCCGGGGGCCCCGCAGCCCGGCGCCGAGCTCCGCGGTGCCGGAGTCGGGATCCACCCGGCCGAGCCGGTCCAGCCGGGCGAGGTCGAGGGCGACGGCGGCACGGTCGCCACGCTCGGGCGGCGCAAGGCCGCCGACGACCGAGGTACCGCCCCCGAACGGCACGACCACGAGGTGCTCTCTGGTCGCGACCCGCAGCACGCCGAGCACCTCGTCATGATCGGCGGGCCGGACGACCGCGTCGGGCGCGGCGGAGGCATCCCCCGCCCGCAGGTGCAACAGGTCGGTCGTCGAGCGGCCCCGGCAGTGCCGGATGCGCGTGACATCGTCCACCCGGACCTCGTCGTCCCCGACGACCTCCGCGAGCGCGGCCCGGGCCGGATCCGGCAGCCGCGACGCGGGCAGGCGTACCTCGGCGAGCGGGACGGGCGGGCGAGGACGGGCGGGAATGCCGAGCCGAGCCAGCAGAAGGCGGGTGGAATCGGGCAGTGGGTCATGCGCCTCGGCGGGGCCCCAGCCCCACCAGACTGATTCGGCCGGGACGATCTCACGGGCTTTCTCGTGGGCCTCGTCGGTGCTCGTCATCGGCGTGCGTACCGCCTGTCCGATCCGGTGGTGCCTCGGTAGAATCTCTTGCGAGACAGTGTGACAGCCAACGTCACATTGTCACAAGGTCTCATCCTACGATGGCACATCCCGCGCGGCGGCGCCGCTCCCCGCGCCCGTGGCGACGGGAGGGAGGGAGGATGGCTCTCGCCGGCGAGGAGGCCGTCCTCGACGCGGCCAAGGCGTCCCTGCTGGCGGTCGGGGTCCGGCGGACCACCCTAACCGAGGTAGCGCGCCGCGCCGGAGTGAGCCGGATGACCCTCTATCGACGTTGGCCGGACCTGCGCTCGCTGGTCGGTGATGTGATGACCCGCGAGTGGACCCAGGTCGTGACGGCCGCGTCGGCCATGGCCCAGGCCGGGCCGGACGGCGGGCTGCTCGACGGCGGGCTGCTCGACGATCTCGTCGAGCACATCATCGCGACGGTGGAGGCGTTCCGCACCAACCCGCTCTATCTGCGGATTATCGAGACGGATCCCGAGCTGCTGATCCCGTACCTGATCGAGCGACGTGGCGCCACCCAGCAGATGATCCTGGACCTGCTGGCGAGCCAGTTCCGCACCGCCGCGGCGAACGGCGCCGTGCGGCCCGCGGACCCGTCGGCGCTGGCCCTCATGGTCCTGCTCGTCGTGCAGTCCTTCGTCCTGTCCGCCGAGGCCCTCGGCGGCGGTGTCCCCGCGGCGACCCGGACCGCCGAACTGCGCCGGCTCCTGCGCGGCTACCTCGCGCCGGAACCGGTCAAGGAGAGCACTGGGGGATCACCATGACGGTTCTGACGCTCCGGCCGACCGCGGCGACCTCGTTGAACGCCGGGCGGCGGGAACGGGAGCTGGCCGCCGTCGCGGCCGGCGGCCCGGTGGACCTGCTGGTGATTGGCGGTGGGGTCACCGGGGCCGGGGTGGCCCTGGACGCCGCCTCCCGCGGCCTGTCCGTCGTCCTCGCCGAGGCGCACGACCTCGCCTTCGGCACGAGCCGATGGAGTTCCAAGCTCGTTCACGGCGGGCTGCGTTACCTGGCCACCGGAGACGTGGCGCTGGCGCGGGAGAGCGCCGTCGAACGCGACATCCTGATGCGGCACACCGCGCCCCATCTCGTGCGGGCGCTGCCCATGCTCACCCCGCTGACCCCGGGAGTACCGCGGTCGAACGCCGCGCTGGTCCAGGCCGGGGTGTGGCTCGGCGACCTGCTGCGCCGCGGCGCGGGCACGCCCCGCGCGGTCCTGCCCGGCCCACGCCGGCTGACCGCCGTGGAGACGCTCGGGGTGGCTCCCGCGCTCCGGGAAGCCGGGCTGCGCGGCGGGGTGCTGCACTGGGACGGCCAGCTCGTTGACGACGCCCGTCTCGTCGTCGCGCTGGCCCGGACCGCCGCCGGATTCGGCGCCCGGATCCTGACCCGGCTGCGGGTGACCGGCCTCGACGGCCTCGGCGGCGGCAGCAGCGCGGCGCGTGCCCTCGGCACCGGATCCCACGGCAACCGTGCCGGCACGGGCCGGCACGGTTGCCGTGGGATCGAGGCGACCGCGGTGGACACCCTCACCGGTACCCGGATCACCCTGCGTGCGCGGACGGTGGTCAACGCCACCGGCGTGTGGGCGCCGGACCTGGCTCCGGGGATCCGGCTGCGGCCGAGCCGCGGCACCCACCTCGTGCTGCGCTCCACCGTCCTGGCCGGGACCCGCGCGGCGCTGTCCCTACCGATGCCGGGTGAACGGAACCGGTTCGCGCTGGTGCTGCCCCAGGACGACGGCCGCGTCTACGTCGGGTTGACCGACGTGCCGGTCGAGGAGGTCGTCGACGTCCCGGTGCCCGACGAGGACGAGATCGCGCAGCTGCTGGGCATCGTCTCGAACGTGCTGGCCACCCCCATCGACCCGGCGGACCGGCTGGGCGCCTTCGCGGGCCTGCGCCCCCTGCTCGACACCGCCACCGACCACACCCCCACCGACCACACCGCCGACGCCCGTACCAGCGCCGCTCGTACCAGCGCCGCCCGCACCGCCGATCTCTCCCGGCGGCACCTGGTGCGGACCGACCCGGGCGGCCTGGTCACGGTGGTCGGCGGCAAACTGACGACCTATCGACGGATGGCCGCCGACGCGGTGGACGCCGCCGTCGCGGTGGGCGACCTCGACGCCGGCCCCTGCCGTACCCGGCGGCTCGGCCTGGTCGGTGCGGCACCTCGATCGGTCCTCGCCACGGTGGCCGCGCCGCGCCGTCTGGTCGAGCGGTACGGGACGGAGGCACCGAGGGTGCTGGCCCTGGCCGACGGCGACCCCGACCTGCTGGCACCCGTCGCCGAGGGGACGCCGGTCACCGGCGCGGAGCTGCTGTTCGCGGTGCGGGACGAAGGCGCGCTCGACCCGGCAGACCTGCTAGATCGCCGGACGCGCATCGGGCTGGCTCCCGCCGACCGCCGGGCAGCCCTGGGCCCGGCCCGGCAGCTGTTCGACCATACGCTGACGCGCTAAGGACCAGCACCGCCGAGGAACCAGCACCGCTGCGAGTGCTGCGGGATCGGGGGCGGTCAGGGCAACGTGTCGACGGTCAGCACCGCGATGCGCTCCAGATGCGCAGGAGTGTCACCAAAAGCGGGAATCTGGCGTTTGGCCCGCTTGTAAAAGAAGTGCGCATCATGCTCCCAGGTGTAGCCGATCCCCCCGTGGTACTGGATCATCGCCGCGGTGGCGTCCCCGGCGGCCTGGTTGGCCTTGCTCTTCGCCACCGCGAGCGCCAGCTCCGCGTCGGGCAGGGCGGTATCGAGCGCGTGCGCCGCGTACAGCACCGCGTGCTCGGCCATCGTGACGGCGACATGCAGATCGGCGAGATGATGCGCGAGCGCCTGGAACGAACCGACCGGCCGGCCGAACTGCACCCGATCGATGTCGTAGGCGACGGTCCGGGTCAGCGCGGCCCGCGCGACACCGACGAGGTCCGCGGCCGTGAGCAGGGCACCACGACGGACCAGGTCCGCAGCGACCGCGGCGTTGGAGGCCGGCAGCCGGGTCGCGGGCGCGTCGGCCAGGGACAGCGAGGCCAGCCGGGTGGTGCCGTCGAAGCCGCGCTGGGCGGTGACCGTCACCCCCGGGCCATGCGGATCGAGCAGGTAGAGCCCGACTCCGGCGGGGTCGACGGCGGCGACCACCACGAACCCGGCGACCTCGAGATACTCGACGCCAGACGCGACACCGCCCAGCCTGCCGTCCGCGGTCGCGCGGACCGCGATGCCGGTACGGTCGTATCCCCCGCCCGGGCCCCGCAGCGCCACGGTGGCCACCAGGTCACCGGCGGCGAGGGGGGCGAGCACCGCCGCCGCCTGGTCCGCCGAGCCGGCGAGCCGCACCGCCTCGCCCGCGAGCACGGTCGGCAGCCAGGGCCCGGGGATCGCCCCCGCTCCGAACGCCCGCGCGATGATCTGTGCGTCGAGCAGCCCGAGACCGAGACCGTCGAACCGCGCGGGCACGCACACCGCGAGCCAGCCCTGTTCGCCGATCGCCTTCCACAGCTCGGGGGGGTGTCCGTCACCGTCGGGATCGGTGAAGACCGCGCGGACGGCGGTCAGATCGAAGCGGTCGGCCAGGAAGTCCCGGACGGTGGCGGCGAGCGCGCGCTGCTCGTCGGTGAGGGCGAAGAACACGGGCTCGGACCTCCGGAGGCGGGGCGAGGCAGGATCAGCGGGATGAACAGGCGCGGGCGCGGGCGCGGGCACAGACGTAGACGCAGGCCCGAATCGCGACAATGATCATGATCCGCGTGGCAGGCCGAGGACCCGCTCCGCGACGATCGTGCGCTGTACCTGCGAGGATCCACCCCAGATGGTGACGGAGCGGGTCCAGAAGCTCTCCTGCCGCAGCGTCGTCAGATCGAGGTCCGCGGTGGGGTGGGTGAGCGCCACATCGGCGCCGAGCAGCGCATCAAAGGTCTCGAACAGGTCCTGGTACGTCTCCGACCACTGCAGTTTGGTGATCGACGACTCGGCCCCCAGGTCCCGGCCCTGCTCTACCTGGGTGAGGACGTGCATCGAGTGGTAGCGCAGGCATTCGAGCTCGACCATGCGTCGGCCCAACTCCTGGCGCAGCACCGGGTCGGTGTCGCGGCCGAGCGCCCGGGCGACCCGGACGATCTCGTCGTAGCTGCGCCGGAAGCCGGTGTACTGGCTGATCCCGGACGCGCCGCGCTCGAACGACAGCAGAAGCATCGCCGTCGCCCAGCCGTTGCCGATCCCGCCCAGGCACTCCGACGCCGGCACCCGCACGTCGGTGAGGAAGACCTCGCCGAACTCGCTGGCGCCGCTCATCTGCCGGATCGGCCGGACCTCCACCCCGGGAGCGTGCATGTCGATGAGCAGCAGCGAGATGCCGTGATGGCGCCGGCTGCCGGGCTCGGTCCGGACCAGGGTGAAGAGCTTGTCTCCGCGGTTCGCGAACGTCGTCCAGACCTTCTGCCCGTTGACCACGTACTCGTCCCCGTCGAGCACCCCGGACGTACGCAGCGCCGCGAGGTCGGAGCCCGCGCCGGGTTCCGAGAAGCCCTGGCACCAGATCACCTCGTTGCGCAGCATCGGCCCGAGGATGTCGCGCTTCTGCTCGGGTGTCCCGACCGCCATCACCGTCGGCGCGAGGAAGGCCAGGCCCAGCGTGTTGACCGAGCGCGGCGCCCGGGCGAGCTGCATCTCCTGGTCGTAGACGGCCATCATCCCCGGGGTGCCGCCCCGGCCGCCATACTCCACCGGCCAGTCGATCCCGGCGAAGCCCGCGAGCGCCTTGCGCCGCTCCCAGTCCCACCGCAGGTCGAAGCCCTCGGCCTCCCCCACGCCGGCCCAGAACCCGGGCTCCGTCCAGGGGGCGGGGATGTTCTCGGCGAGCCAGGCCCGCAACTCGGCACGGAACCGTTCCTCGGCCGGCGGGTGGGTCAGGTCCATGCGTTGACCTCCATCCTGGTGTTGACCTCCATCTGGTCGCCCATCCGGTCGCCTCACGCGGGATCCCGGGACGGTCGCATTCGCATCCCACCACGCCCCGGCCGGACGTTCACAGACGTTCATGGACGTTCAACGATCCCGCGCCCGGGCGCCGGACACCGGACACCGACAGCCGGCACGATGGGTGGCGAGCCGCCGGAGCGTCCCGGGCGATCACGACGACGGGACGCGAGGACGTTCGCAGGAGAGGAAGCAACTGGCGATGACGCCGACCAGACACGGAACCTCGACCGCCCGGCTCGACCGGGTCGGCCGCGCCGAGGCACTGCGCCGGATGGGGGCGGATCCGGTGGATGTGGCCGTGATCGGCGGCGGGGTCACCGGCACGGGGGTGGCGCTGGACGCGGTGACCCGGGGCCTGTCCGTCGCCCTGGTCGAGGCGCGCGACCTCGCCGCCGGCACATCCAGCCGGTCGAGCAAGCTCATCCACGGCGGGCTGCGGTACCTCGAGCAGCTCAACGCCCCGCTGGTCCGAGAGGCGCTGCGGGAGCGGTCCCTCATGCTGGACACGCTCGCGCCCCATCTGGTCCGGGCCATCCCGTTCCTGCTGCCATTGACCCGCCACGGTTGGGAACGTGCCTACATCGGCAGTGGCGTGCTGCTCTACGACACCCTCGGGCAGGGGCTGGCCCGCATCGGGCCGAGCGGCGACGCCACCATGCCCCATCACCGGCACCTGACCCGCAAGGCGGCGCTGCGGGAGTTCCCGTCGCTGCGCCCGGACGCCCTCGTCGGCGCGATCCAGTACTGGGACGGCCAGGTCGACGACGCGCGGCACACCGTGTTCGTCGCGCGGACCGCCGCCCGTTACGGGGCGCTCATCGCGACCAGCGCGCGGGTCACCGGCTTCCTGCGGGAGGGCGACCGGGTCGCCGGCGTGCGGGTGCGTGACCTCGAGTCGGGCGCCGAGATCGAGCTGCGGGCCCGCCAGACGATCAACGCTGCCGGAGTATGGACCGACGAGATCCAGGCGATGGTGGGGGGACGTGGCCAGCTGTCGGTCCGGGCCTCCAAGGGAGTGCACATCGTCGTGCCCCGCGACCGCATCCATGGCGCCACCGGCCTGATCCTGCGCACCGAGAAGAGCGTGCTGTTCGTCATCCCGTGGGGCAGCCACTGGATCATCGGCACCACCGACACCGACTGGAGCCTCGACCTCGCCCATCCAGCGGCCAGCAGCGCCGACATCGACTACCTGCTCGGCACGGTCAACCGGGTGCTGCGCACGCCGCTCACGGCGGCGGATATCACCGGGGTGTACGCCGGGCTGCGCCCGCTGCTCGCCGGGGAGTCCGAGGACACCTCGCGGCTGTCCCGCGAGCATGCCGTGGTCAGCCCCGTCTCCGGGCTGACGATGGTCGCCGGCGGGAAGTACACGACCTACCGGGTGATGGCCGCCGACGCCGTCGACGCGGCCGTGCACGGCATGAACCGGGCGGTGCCGCCGTCGTGCACCGAGAAGATCCCGCTGCTCGGCGCGGACGGGTTCCCCGCGCTGTGGAACGCCCGGGAGACCCTCGCCCGCCGCGCGGGGCTGCACGTCGGCTGGATCGAGCACCTCCTGCACCGCTACGGCACCCTCACCGAGGAGCTCCTGGACCTCATCGAGACGCGGCCGGATCTCGCCCAGCCGCTGCGCGGGGCATCGACCTACCTGGCCGCGGAGGCGGTGTACGCGGCCTCCCACGAGGGGGCGCTGCACCTGGAGGACGTGCTCACCCGGCGGACCCGCGTCTCGATCGAGACCATCGACCGGGGGGTGGAGGCCGCCGAGCACGTGGCCGATCTCATCGCCCCCGTGCTCGGCTGGGACCAGGCGACCCGCGCCCGCGAGGTCGAGCACTACCTCGCCCGGGTGGAGGCCGAACGGGCCTCGCAGCGGCAGGCCGACGACGCGACCGCCGACGCGGCCCGGCTCGGCGCGCCCGACGTGCGCCGGCTGGGCCGGACCGACCACCGCGCCCCGGCGGCGACCGGCGGGCCGTCCTGAAGGCTCGGCCAACCCGATCCGCGGCCCCGCCCAGGCGTTTCGGTGCTGCGGTCCGCGCAACGACGTCCGCGCAACGACGTCATCCGTAGACCTCCAACAGGCGCAGCCAGACCTCGCTGACTGTCGGGAACGACGGGACCGCGTGCCACAGCCGCTCCAACGGCACCTCTCCGACGATCGCGATCGTGGCCGCGTGCACCATCTCCTGGGTGTCCGGACCGGTGAAGGTCGCTCCCACGAGCACCCGGCGGGTCTCGTCCACAACGATCTTCGACGTGCCCGTGATCTCCTCCCCCCGCACCGACGCGCCGGCCACCGAGCCGGTCGGCACGCTCACGGCCCGCACGGCGATCCCGGCCTCCCGCGCGGCCCGCTCGGTCAGTCCGACCGCGCTGACCTGTGGATCGGTGAAGGTCACCCGCGGGACGGCCGCCGGGTCGGCCAGGTCGCGCACGGGAGCGCCGGCGAGGTCCCGGCGGCCGGTGATGACGTCGGCCGCCAGCCGGGCCTGGTACTTGCCCATGTGGGTGAGCAGCGCGCGGCCGCAGACGTCGCCGACCGCGTAGAGCCAGTCCCCCGCCACGCCGACCGCGCGGAGCCGGTCGTCGACCTCGATGAACCGCCCGGGTTGCAGGCCCACGGTCTCCAGGCCCAGGTCGCCGGTCGCCGGGGTGCGCCCGACGGCGACCAGGATCTCGTCGGCGACCACGGCATCGCGGCGCGGCCGCCGCTCACCCGGCTCAGCCGGATCCGCCGGCTCAGCCGGATCCGCCGACTCCACCGTGACGGTCACCGGCCCGGCCGAGCCGTCCGGTCCCGTCCGGGCCCGGCGGACCTCGACCGCCCGGCTTCCGAGCCGCACCGTGATGCCGGCCGCCTCGAAGGCGGCCCGCAGCTGCTCGCTGACGAACTCCTCCTCCCGGACGAGCAGCCGGGGCGATCCCTCGATCAAGGTCACCTCCACGCTACCGAGCCGGCGGAAGGCCTGGGCGAGTTCCACCCCCATGGCGCCGCCGCCGAGCACCACGAGGCGGTGCGGGACCTTCCGCGCGCCGGTCGCGGTCCGGTTGTCCCACGGTTCGGCGTCGGCGAGACCGGGGATCGGTGGAACGGCGGCCCGCGTCCCGGTGGCCACAACCACGGCTCGGGATGCGGTCAGCACCCGGCGGGTGCCGTCCAGCAGCGTCACCGCGACCCGGCCGGCGGGCCCCACCAGGCGCCCGGTCCCGCGCACCAGCTCGACGCCCTTGTCGACCAGCCAGGGCACCTGGGAGGAATCGGAGTAGTCGCCCACCATCCGGTCTCGCCGGGCG
>NZ_CDWRCK010000080.1:1294-16683 GCF_977927595.1 Frankia sp. CcWB3 | reverse complement strand
CCCTTGCCCCCCTTGCCTATCCAGAGGGATAAACCGGACACAAAAGCCTCTGGAAAGGCAAGGAAAGTCCACGGCCCGGCAGGCACGGACGCGGACGCGGAGACCGACCCGGTCCGGGAGACGGTGGCGGCCGTGCTGCGGTTCGCGGCCACGGAGATCGTGCCGCGGCTCGCCCGGACCACCGACGAGGTCACCGCCGTGCTGCACGCCCTCGACGGCGGCTACGTCCCGGCCGGTCCCAGCGGCTCGCCGCTGCGGGGCCTGGTCAACGTGCTGCCCACCGGGCGGAACTTCTACTCGGTCGACCCGAAGGCCATCCCCAGCCGGCTCGCCTGGGAGACGGGCCAGGCAATGGCGACCTCCCTGCTCGAGCGGTACCGGGCCGACACCGGCACCTGGCCCGAGTCGGTGGGCCTGTCCGCCTGGGGAACCAGCGCGATGCGCACCTCCGGCGACGACGTGGCCGAGGTGCTCGCCCTGCTCGGCATCCGCCCGACCTGGGACGAGGCGTCGCGGCGGGTCAGCGGGCTCGAACCGATCGACCTCGCCGAGCTCGGCCGGCCCCGCATCGACGTCACCGTGCGCATCAGCGGCTTCTTCCGGGACGCGTTCCCGCACGTGGTGGTGATGCTCGACGACGCGGTCCGGCTCGCCGCCGGCCTCGACGAGGCCGACGAGGACAACTTCGTGCGCGCCCACGCCCGTGCGGACCTCGCCGGGCACGGCGACGAACGGCGGGCCACCCTGCGCATCTTCGGCTCCCGGCCGGGGGCGTACGGCGCCGGGCTGCTGCCTCTGATCGACAGCCGTAACTGGCGCGATGACGCCGACCTCGCCGAAGTGTACGCGACGTGGGGCGGCTATGCCTACGGCCGCGGGGTCGACGGCATCCCCGCCCGGGAGGACATGGAATCGGCCTATCGGCGAATCGCCATTGCCGCGAAGAACGTCGATACCCGCGAGCACGACATCGCCGACTCCGACGACTACTTCCAGTACCACGGCGGCATGGTCGCGACCGTACGCGCGCTGACCGGCCGGGCGCCGGCTGCCTACATCGGCGACAGCACCCGGCCGGAGGCGGTCCGCACCCGGACGCTGTCCGAGGAGACCTCCCGGGTCTTCCGCGCCCGGGTGGTGAACCCGCGGTGGCTCGCGGCGATGCGCCGGCACGGCTACAAGGGGGCGTTCGAGATGGCCGCCACCGTCGACTACCTGTTCGGCTACGACGCCACCGCCGGCGTGGTCGCGGACTGGATGTACGAACGGCTCGCCGCAACCTACGCGCTGGACCCGGAGAACCAGAAGTTCTTCGCCGAGTCCAACCCCTGGGCGCTGCATAGCATCACCGAACGGCTGCTGGAGGCCGCGGCGCGCAGCCTGTGGGAGCATCCGGAGGCCGCGACTCTCGACGCGCTGCAGGAGCTGTACCTGCGCACCGAGGGCGACCTGGAGAACGGTCCCACCGGCGACGCCTGAGATCGCCGGGTCCGGCCAGCTCGGAGTGCGGCAAGGTCAGAGGGCAGCAAGGTCAGAGGGCGGCGGATGGTCGGCGGCGGACAGGTGGCGGGCCACCTCACGGTTCCGACCGTCGCGAATCCGGGAAAATGTCTCTGGTGCGGACGACACTTCTGCTCGTGGGCGACGAGGCCGCCATGCACCGAGACCTCGTCCCTGCCCTGCTCGGCGAGGGGTACGCCGTCGAGATGGCCGGCAGCGGCGAGGCGGCGCTCGCCGACCTGGTCGCCCGACCCGCCCAGGTCCATCTGCTCCTGGCCCGCCTGCCCCCGGTCCTGCCCCCGGTCCCGGCCCGGCGGACGGGTTCGACCACGGACCCTGCCTCTCCGCCGCCGGACGGCTGCCCGGACACCGTCCCAGCCTTGATTGAACCGATCAAACAGATCAAATCGGTCAAACCGGTCGACGCGCAAGCGGGCGCCCCGGCCATCGACGGGCTGGAGTTCTGCCGCCGTCTGCGCGCCGCCGGGGATCTTCCCCTCATCATGGTTGCCGGGCGGTCGGATCCCGCCAGGATCGTCGCGGGGCTGGAGGCCGGGGCCGATGACTGTGTCACTGCTCCCCCCGTCACCGCCGAGGTGCTGGCGCGGATCCGGGCGCTGCTGCGCCGTGCCCGCCCGGGACAGTCGACGGCCAGCGCGCTCAGCGTCGGCGAGCTGCAGATCCGGCCGGCCGAGGGCGTGGTCAGCCGGCGCGGCGAGGGCCAGCACCTCACCCGGACCGAGTTCCTTCTGCTGTGTGAGCTGGCTGTCGCGGGTGGCCGGGTCGTCTCCCGCAAGCAGCTCCTGGAACGCGTCTGGGGGTACGGCCACTTCGGCGGCACCAGAATGCTGGACGTCCACGTGCGCCGGCTACGGCGCAAGGTGGAGGCCGACCCGTCCGCGCCCACCCACATTCTCACCGTGCGTGGGGTGGGTTACCGCGTCTGCTGCTCGTCGCCGACCTCACGCGTCGCGGCTCCTCTCCCGACTCCCGTTCTCACGACTCCACCGCCACCATCGGGGAATCGGGCGACGCGGAACCCGCCGCCGCGGCGGACTCGACCGGGCCTCGCTATCCGTTGACGGATGACATGTCGGGGTAGCGGGTGCCCGCCACGTCCGCCCCCGCCGCGCCCAATCGCTCCGCCTCGGCGGCCGTCAACGTGATGCTGGTGGCTGCGACGTTGTCCTTCAGGTAGCGGCGCCGCTTCGTGCCAGGGATCGGCACGACGTCGTCGCCCTGGTGGTGCACCCATGCCAGCGCGAGCTGCGCGGGGGTCACGTTCTTCTCCGCGGCAAGCTTCTCGATCTCGGCGAGCACGGCGAGGTTGGCGTCGAAGTTGTCGCCGTGCATCCGCGGCAGGTGCTGGCGGAAGTCGTCGGCGGCGAAGTCCGCGGCCGAGCGGAAGGTGCCGGTCAGGAAGCCACGCCCGAGCGGGCTGTAGGAGATGAACCCGATGCCGAGTTCCCGCAGGGTCGGCAGGATCTCGGCCTCCGGTTCGCGGGACCAGATCGAGTACTCGGTCTGCAGGGCCGTGATCGGGGCGACGGCGTGGGCACGACGGATGGTGGCCGGTGCCGCCTCCGAGAGCCCGAGGTACCGCACCTTGCCGGCGCTGACCAGCTCGGCCATCGCGCCGACGGTATCCTCGATCGGCGTCTTCGGGTCGACCCGGTGCTGGTAGTACAGGTCGATGTGGTCGACGCCGAGGCGACGCAGGGGGGCGTCGCAGGCCGAGCGCACGTACTCCGGACGGCCGTCGATCCCCCGCGCCGTCGGGTCGGCGGGGTCACGGATGATGCCGAACTTGGTGGCCAGCACCACCTCGTCCCGGCGGCCGATGATCGCCCGTCCCACGAGTTCCTCGTTGCGGTACGGGCCGTACATGTCCGCCGTGTCCAGCAGCGTCACCCCGAGGTCGAGCGCCCGGTGGATGGTGGCGACCGACTCGGCGTCGTCGCCAGCGCCGTAGAACTCTGACATTCCCATGCAGCCCAGACCCTGGACGGAGACCTCCAGGCCCTGGCTTCCTAGCGCGACCTTGCGCATCAGTGGACGGTCCTCTCCTGGTAGATGTCTTGATAAATGCTGATTTTGACGTTGATGGCGGTGAGGTTGCGCTGCACCTCGTCGAGGCGCGCCAGGACCCGGCGGCGATGCTCGGTCAACAGGGCGAGACGCTCCGCCTCGTTCCCCTCCCCGGCGCGCACCAGCTCGGCGTAGCGCGCCATCTCCCGGATCGGCATGCCGGTGAGCCGCAGCTTGGTCAGGAACGTGACCCAGCGGACGTCCTCGACGGTGTAGCGCCGATGGCTCGACGAGGCACGGGCGACCGGGTCCCGCATCAGCCCCACCCGCTCGTAGTACCGCAGCGTGTGCGCGCTGACTCCGGTGGCCGCGGCGGCCTCGGCGATCGTGAGGGTCCCGGCGGCCTCCGGTTCACCCCCCGGACCGACCGCGCACGGATCAACGGACCGGTCGCATCCATCCGGGCGGACCGCCGGGCCCAACCGCGCGCACCAGCCCTGATCCGGCTCCGCCACCATGACCGGAGACGGCGTCACGGCCGGAGACGGCGTCACGGCCGGCGGGGAGGACGTCACCGTGGGCGCCTCGATCGTGGCCATACGAAAACGCTAGGACTTGGAGTGCGCACGAAGTCAACGTGGCCCGCGGAAACTCGCTGTTCCGGATTCGCCGACTGCGTCATCGCGAACGGAGCGGGATGCGGCCGTCAACCGCCCACGCCGACTGTCGACGCCGGGTCGTCAGCGTGGGGGCACGGCATACCCCCGGCGGGACGGCCTCCCCGCCGGCCTCCCCGCCGTCGGGTTACCGCCGGGCACCGACCGGCAGCGGCCTCGTCTCGAGAGATCGCCACGAGCGATCCGGATGGCCGAGGCCTCCCGCCGCGATCCACCGCGCGAGCGTGCGCGGGTCAGGGGTGGACCCGGTCAGCTCCCGAATCCGGACGCTCAGGGCCAGCAACGCCTCGGGGTGGTCGAGGTAGAGCCGGCGCTGCAGTCCCCCGGCCCGTCTGGCCAGCACCAGGGCCAGCCCCGCGAACGACTCCGCTCGCCCCGGACGGTCCTGCAGCTCCCGGCGGAACTCCGCGGCCGCGAGGCCGAGGTCTCCGCGCACGTAGAGCAGGTCCCCGAGGGTCGCGTTGACGGGCCAGGCCGCCGGATCGAGCCCGGCAGAACCAGCGAACCCGGCAGAACCAGCGAGCCCGCCGAACCGGTCGGTCCTGGCGAACCGCAGCGAGGTCAGCGCCTGCCGGGCGTGGCGGTGCGGGCTATACGGCTCGGTCTGGGGGACGAGGCGGGACGACGGCGGTACCGGCCGTCCGCAGGGCCGACCGGCCGCCCAGTCCCGCGCCCATCTCTCGATGTGGTCGCGGTCGGGCCGGCGGTTGCGCAGCCGCCAGACGACGGCGATGTCGCGCAGCACGGTGGCGGCGGTGGTAGTAGCCGCGATCGGCAGGTCAGCGGCAATCCAGACGTCGATCCTGGCGCCCAGGGCCGAGACGAACCGGCGGCCCGCCTCGGTGAGCCCGGCCGCCTCCCGCAGCACGGGCAGCACCGCCGAGACCGCGTCCCGGCACCAGGCGAACTCGTACGCCGCGCCCAGATCCGACCCGGCGCCGTCCCGGGCCCACCGCCCCGCCCAGAAGGCCGCGATCTGGGCGAAGGCGAAGGCGCCGTGCAGCAGCCGGGCGAGTGGCCGGGGGTCGGGCCGCCAGGGAGCGTAGTGCACGGAGCCGTCGTGCGGGCCGATCAGGGGCGCGAGATCGCTCAGCATCTCCAGTCTGGTGTGCGCCGCCTCATGCACGACGGCGACAGCAAGCCACAGCGCGCCGGTCGGCGGGCTGACCATCAGCGCGCCGAGCGCGTCGATCACGGTGACGCCGGTGCCGGGCCGATCCGGGACCTCGCGCAACGGGACCAGCGCCGACAGGACCGCGGCGGCCTCCTCCGCCCGCGCCCCGTCGTCGCCCGCGAGCACGCTCCAGGCGCCGTCGAGCAGGCGCTGCCACCGGGCCCCGCCGCCGCCTCATCGCAGCGCGTGGCCACGGCCAGGGGAAGCGTGTCCGCGGCCCGGAACGGGTCGGTGTCCTCCAGCGTCAGCGCGATCCGGTGACCGTCGACAGTGCTCGACAGCGTGCGCGCCGGGGTCCAGCCGTCACCACCGGCCGGTCCCCGCCCGGGGCTGCCACTCAGCGTCACCCGCCGGTCGGACACGTGCGCGACGCCCCAACCGCTCGTGACCCCCGACCCGACGACGCCCACCGTGGGGATCGACACCAGCCCGTCGATGATCCGCACCGGCACCCGGCACGGCATCCGGGCCCGCAGGGCGGCGGCCACCGCGATCCCACCCACGTAACCGAGGCGGTCGAGGTCGGGTCCGGCCGACCCGTGCCAGCACCGCCGCAGGCTGCCGGCGAGCCAGGTCCCGATCGTCGGGTGCAGGAGCAGGTCGTGGACGGCGTCGCGGGCCCGCCGCTGAGCGTCCCCGAGCACGCGGAGCGCCTCATCCACACAGGTGCGTGTCGCGTCGTCGAGGTCGGCGTTCTCGAGGCCGCGTAGCAGCGCCCACAGCATCAGCATCCGTTTGCTGATCTGACCCCGCAGCAGCTCGCGCAGCGGTGCGGCACCCGGCGGCCCGCCCGCCACGGCCTCGATATCCCGCGGGGTGATCCGGTGCCGGGCGGCGGGTGGGGAGACCACCCGACGGGCGGGTCCGGTAGGACGGGCGGGCCGCCGAGAGGCGGATGTCATGGCGCTACCGGGTGCGGGCCGTCCGCCCGGACAGGCGGCGGCCCCGGGCGGACGCGGCGGCTTCGAGGGGTCGGTGCCGTCCGGCATCTCCCCGAAGGATGTGGTCCTGGGCAGGTAGTCGGCCAGGTCCAGATCCCCGCCCAGGGCCAGGGCGACGTCCTCGGGCAGCGGCCCGCCCGGGTGGCCGATCCAGGCGGCGATCCATCGCTGCCATTCTCCCGAGGGTGGGCCCGCGAGGAAGGCAAGCTGGTCAGCGTCGACCTCGCAGAGATCCACCAGACCGGACGGCACGGGCATCAGATCGTGGGCCATGAATGTGGGGCCTCCCCACCAACGGGTACGCGCCGGCGCGACGCGGGGACCTGCTCGACGAAGAATACGCGAGGACATCGACGATGATCCCGTCCATCGACGGGATTCACCTGGCGTCATCTGGCGCCTTTCAACGGCCGTCCGAAGCCGTCAGTCGGCGGACGAGCAACTGGAAGCGGCGGTCGGCTTCGGACACCCGACGCTGATCCAGGGTGATGCCCATCAGGAACTCGTCACGGCTGAGGCGATGAAAGTACAGCGCGCCCTTCTCCACGTCGAGAACGGTGCGGGTCAATCGGCGGTTCAGGACCGATCGCAGCAGACCGTCGAGCAGATCGCTCAGGGCGAGGAACTCGGCGGCGACCTTGACGAAACCCTCCCGGCGGGCCTCCCGGCTCAGACCGACGAAGAATTCGTTGAGGTCGTCGTGGTCCATCAGGTCGGCGGCGCTCACCGTGCCGCCGCGCACCAGGGCCATGTACTGGAGGTCACCGGGCTTCAGGACGCTGACGGCCTGGGCCTGGAACTCCTCCTCCCGCGAGTCCCCGGCGGGTGACCAACGCCGTTTGATCAGCGATGCCCAGGGATTGGCGAACACCGGCGCCGACGGCCTCGGCAGCGACACGAATGGATGAGAGCCGGTGTCCGGGCTACCGTCGACGCGGGTGGGCGACGGTAGGAACGTGCCGTCCCCCCGATGATAGCCGCCGTAGTTGGGGTCGCCGACCCCCCGGGCCGCCCGGATTTCCGTCGCGGTCTGCGAGAGCGTCAGGTCAGCGGACTCGATGGCGTCCGCGCCGAGGGAGACCCCGACGATGTACTGCCCCTCGTCGACGTCGAAGTAGAGCACCGCCCGGTCCTGCGCGGCGAAGACCGTCCGGATCAGCCGCCCGTTGGCGAGACCGGCCAGCGAGGTGTTCAGATCCGTCATCCGGTGGTTCAGCTGCCGGCCGATGATCTCGTAGTCCCGGCGGGCCCGTTCCACCGTGCGTGAACCATGGAAATAGTCGGCCAGCCGCGGATGGTGCAGAAGGTCGGCCGACACCGTCGGCAATCCGTGGACGTAGTACTCGAGATACTGGGCACCCGTGACGGCCACCGCCCCGCGGAACTTCTGCCGGATGCCGTTGTATTCGTCACCGACATGCGGCGCGGTGACGATGTGGGGTTCGACAACATCATCAGGAACAGTCACCATCAGCTCATCCTTCTGCCGCTCCCGGCGGGTGGCGGCCGACGCCGGACCGGAAACCCCGGTCCGGGCGGGCCGGCCGCCGGTGGATTGCCACCGTGCACTCGTCGCTCGGCCTCATCACGCTGCTCAGATGCTGGAGATGTCGATGTCGACTTCTCGATGGCCACGCCCGCCGCCAGCCTGCCGGCCGGTGAGGACCGCCAGGTTCTCCCGCATTATCGGGAGGTAGGGATGGCTTCTGTCCAGCGACATTTCAGATTCGCGCAACAGATCCTCGTTCAGCGCCCGGGCCGCCTCGGTCTCGCCGAGGGCTGCCAGGCTCGCGGCGTGGTTCACCCCGGCGGCCAGCGCGAACGGGTGGTGCTGGTAGAGCTCGTCGACCAGCGTGAGGTGGGCCTGCTCGGCCAGCGCGCGGGACTCCGTCAGCCGCCCGTCCGCGCGCAGGTAGATGGACAGATCCGAGCGGCAGACGTTCGTGAACGGATGCTCGGGGCCGTAGAGACGTTCCTACTCCCGCAGGCACGACTCGGCCTCGACGGACGCCCGGTGGTGCTCGCCCAGCGCGTGCAGGTGGCCGGCACGGCTCAGCAGGCAGGCCAGGGTGCCCAGGTCGGACGCCCCGTAGATCTCGGTGTAGCGCTCGAGCGTCTCACCGGCGAGGCGGCTCGCCGCGTCCGGGCTGCCCCGCAGGCGCAGGACGACCGCGAGATGCTTGTTGCAGCGCAGGGTCAGGTGCGTCGTCGCCCCCTCGATGCCGGCGAGGTTGGTCGCGGCCTCCCGCAGCAACCGCTCCGCCTGCTCCAGCTCGCCCAGCTCCCGATGGCAGATCCCGGCCCGCGCCTGCAGCCACCAGAACTGCGAGGTGCCCTCGGCCCCCGCCAGGCGCAGCCGCGCATGGTGTCCAGGCTCAGGTGGAGCGCCTCACGGGCCCGCCCGTCCAGGAAGGTGGACAGTGCGAGGTTGCTCGCAGCCATGAGGGTGTCGAGGTGGTTCTCGCCGAGCCGGTCGCGGAAACCGACCAGGGTGCTGCTCTCCTCCGCGGCTGCCTCAGTGTACCGGCCGAGCTCCCGGATGTCGATGCCGTAGCTCATCGCGGTGATCAATGTGTGGCGATGGAAAATGCCCAGATGGCGCCGCTGGCGGGCGAGGGTGTCGGTGTTCAGGTCGTACGCCTCCTGGAACCGTCCCAGGCCGCGGAGCACCATGGCCAGGTGGGTGGCCATCCGCAGGGTCAGCGGGTCGTCCGCTCCGAACAGGTCGCGCCATCTGCGCAACGCCTCCTCGGCGATGCCGCGGCCCAGCTCCAGCCGGCCGGACCGCCACATCACATACACCGGGGACACCAGCCACTGCCGAACCTTGGGTGCCGGGCTCTCCATCGCCTCGGAGGCCAGGATCTGGCCTTCCAGCATCCGGTAGATCGGCCAGCCCGCGGCGGCCGAGGGCCGCGGAGCGGCCGCGGCGATGTCCGCGAAGACGCCGAGCACCACCTCGCGGGCGGCGGTCTGCTCGGCGGGCTGCATCCGTTCGACGAGGAGCCGCTGCCAGCGCGCGGCGAGGCGGAACTGACCGTCGGGTGCGGTGTCGATCTCGGCCAGCCGGGGCTTACGGATCTCCGCCCACAGCTCGGGCAGCACGGTCGGGTCGGCGATCGCGTCGTCCCCTACCGCCTCGGCGAGATGGCGCAGCATCACCGGGGATTCCAGCAGGCCGAGCGGCACGCCCTGCGGGGCCAGGAAGGCACACAGTTCCAGCAGCCGGGCCGCAGCCCGCCGGGTCGCGCGGTCGCTGGTGCGCAGGGTCTCGAACGACACCGTCCAGGTCGCCTGCTCGGGTGCGACCCCGACGATCTGGGTGAGGTAGGCGTCGACGGCACGGTCGTCGACCGGCACTCCCCGCCGGTCCTGGCGAAGCCGCCCGACCGCGGTGCGCAGGCCCGACGGCTGATGCCGCAGCCGCTCGGCGATCATCGCCAGCCGGTCCGCACCGACCTCGGGCAGCCACCGGCGCAGGAACGCCCGGCTCTCGGCCGGGGTGAACGGGCCCACCCACAGCGCGCCGGGTTCACTGTCCCAGGCCGGGTCCGCCGAGGTCAGCAGGACATGACCGTTGCTGGTCGGGATGGGTAGCAGCCCGGCCAGCAACTGCGGGTCGGTGGCGCCGTCGTAAACGAGCAGCCAGCGCGGTGAGGGGTCGCCCTGGCGCAGCGCGTCCAGGGCGACCCGTTCGAGCTGCTCGCTCGGGGAGCGATGCGCGCCCGGGACGTCGCTGCCGGGACGCAGCCGCTCGGCGAGGTCGCGCAGGCCCGCCCGGACCGAGGCGGCGTCACCCGCCGAGATCCAGTGCACGATGTCGTAGTCGGAGCCGAACCGGTGCGCGTACTCGGCCGCGATGGCGCTCTTCCCGACGCCGTCCGGGCCGAGCAGGGGGCACAGCCCGCTCGGTCGGCCCCCCGGCAGCAGTCGGTCGCGCAGCTCGTCCAGCACCGCGTGCCGCCCGATGAACGGCTGGGCGAACCCGGCCGGCACCGACCAGAAGCGGGGCCGGCGGGCCGGGTACCGGGGAGCGACCACCGGCAGGTCATCGAGCCGGGCCCGCGGAACGGGCAGCCCCAGCCCTTCGAGGACCACGACCCCCGCGTCCCGCTCGTTCCGCGCGGGCAGGGAGATAATCTCGGCCCCGTGGTAGGCGGGGTCGAGCCGCATCGAACCCACCTCGACGACCACCACCCCCGCCCGCGAGCCGCGCTGGCGGATCCGGGTCTGGACCTGCTCGCGCACCAGGGACTCACCCGGGGTGTCCGGGCCCAGATGCGGTAATCCGATCACGATCAGTGACTCGACAGCGGGGAAGTCGGCGGGGGTCAGCGCCGTCGGGGGCAACGGCCGGATCCGCACCCCGGTGGCTCCCAGCACCGACGCCAGCCAGTCCGCCCAGGGCCGGTCCTCGGGCGCTCCAAAGATCGTCACCGACCGCGGAGCGGGCGGTCCGTACTGCTCGAAGTCCCGCAGCACCCGCTCCCGGTCCTGCGGCGGGACGCCGCGCGCATCGATCGGGGCGCCGGCGAGCTCTCCGGCGAGCATCCGGTAGGCGGCCTGGACGCCGAGCCGACTGGCGGGATCCTCCTGGAAGGCCGCCAGGACCTCCTCGTAGGCGTAGACCGCCTTGTAGGGCATCTCCAGGCCGATCAGAAAGCTCCGCTGTTCCTCCGGGTCGGAACCGCACAGGTCGGCCAGCACCGGGCGGAAGGCCTGGAACGCCGCGCGGCGGCGCAGTTCCTGCTTGCGCTGCTCGGTGTCCTCGACCCGCATCGGGACGGGCAGCACCCGGATGTCCCGCTTGCTGTTCCGGATCTCGCGGGCCACCCCGGCGCCGCCGTCGATGGACTGGTTGTTCAGCGCGATTCCGATGACGACGGTGTCCGGCAGGAGGTGGGTGCAGACGCCGGCCGCGTCCGAGGTCCCGGTCCGGCTGTCGATGAGGACGTAGTCGTAGTCGGCGAACCGCATGCGCTCACGCAGCGCGGCGAAATACGCCAGGCCGTCGGCCTCCTCGAACAGCGTCGACCAGGGCACCGTGGCCGCCAGCACCGCGCTCGTGGATGTCTGCCGGCCGGGACCGAGGAAGTCGATCCGCCCGACGCCCGGGAACCCGGGCCACTCGATGGTCTCGATGTTGTGCCGGAAGTCGCCGTGCAGGGCGATGATCTCGCGCACCGCGTCGGCGTCCGGCAAGGAGGCCTGCTCCGCGGCTGTCGACGGCGACGCATCCTGAAGCCGGTCGATCTCCCGGATGAAACCCTGGAGCATCTCGGTGACGCCGTCACTCGAGTCCAGCTCCCTGTTCTGCAGAAACGGGCGGAAATACCGGTGCAGGCCGGGAGACTCCAGATCCCAGTCGACGGTGAGAACCCGCTTACCCGAGGCGGCGAGCAGCCAGGCGACGTTCGCCAGCGCCATCGTGCGCCCCGAACCGCCCTTGTAGGAGTAGAAGGTGATGATCTGCGCCGGCCTGCCGGCGCGCCCGCCCGGGGTATCGTGACCCGCCGGTTCCGGTGGTTGCCTGGAAAGTTCCGGTGGCTGCTCGGAAAGTTCAGTCATCGTCATCGTCCAGTTCGGCGGCGCCGGCACGACGCAGGATGGGTCGACGGGTGTGCTCGGGATCGGCCATCCGCCATCGACGCTCCCGGCCACCGGCTCGGGCCGGAGCCATGGCCGCCGGAGCCATGGCCGCCGGAGCCGGAGCCGTGCGAACCGTCGAGGCCAGGGGTGCCGTCTGGGCCGGCGGGATCAGCAGCGTCGCGGAGCCGCCGACGGACCAGCGGGTGCCCGGGCCCCGACCGGCCGACACCCAGTCCGTCCGCCCCGACCGCTCGACGAACTCCACGTCACGCGTGGACAGTGCCGGCGGCTCGTCGCCGCGGGCACACACGATCAGTTCACTGACCCGTTCGGTCAACCGCTGGTACCAGACCGAGGCGGAGCCGGTCCGGATCAGCTGTAACGCGCCGCTCGCCGTGTAGCCCGCGCCGAAGTCGCCGACGAGCATCCCCGCCTCCGCGATCTGAGCCGGCACGGGTACCGATCGGATGGACCAGGGGACGCCGACCAGCGCCGGGGAGCTCCGACCGGTGAAATGGTGGTGCCACCGCAGCCGCTCCCGGAACAGCGACCACTCCAGCAGGCACTGGTGGTCGGTGAAGTAGGCGTCCGAGTACAGCGCCACCATCACCGGCGCCAGGAGCGCATCGGGATTGGAGCGGCCCCCCGCCGCCGCCGAGGGCTCCGCCGCGCCGGCCGCCTCGCCGGTGAACACCTCACGATAGCCGAGGCGCTCGTAAACCGCATTCTGTACATCTCCGAAGAAACGTTCGACGTAGCTGCTGTCACCGCCGGCGAGCGCGTGATGAACCAGAAAGAACGGTGTCACAGGTCCCCCTCACGCCGTTTTTCGGCGCAGGGCCTCTGCCCTACCATTGCACCCGGTCCTCCCACGTCCACGGCAGCTCGCACAGGTCGGACCACATTCTTCACCGCTGGGGCCCGGGTGCGGCGGGACGGTCGCGGCGCGCTGCCGCCGGGTGCCGGCCGTGGGGTGTTCGTGCAGCTCATCACGGCTCCGTGCAGCTCACGACTGATGGTGGAACGGGGAACGGACGAGCTCCGTCGCCTCGGCGTCCAACGGCGGCAGCTGGTCGCGAGCGACATCCATGACCCGGTAGGCCAGCAGACTTACATACTCCGCGAAGGCGGCGGGATGGCGCATCAAATCCAGGACTGGAAGGTTGTCATATTGACGACCAAGCTCGATATGCGCGATGTGGAGTTCATGGGCCGCCTCGGGTACCTCGGCGTCCCGCCGCAGCCAGGGCACGGGAATGATCCCGGACGGCGGGTTCCCGCCCGGCTTGGTCGCCCGGCGGATACGTTCCTGAAAGACGCCGAACTCCCGGCCGCACCAGTCGCTCTCGAAGTAGTCGTCGCACCACAGCGCGACCAGCACCGGAGCCGTGCGCACCGCGTCGCGCAGCGAGGTCGGCCAGTGCTCCCCGCCGCCCAGCCGGTCGGCGTCGAAGAATCCCGTCGACCGGATCCGGCGCCTGACCTTGCGGCGCAGCTCCAGCTCGAGCTCCCGATGGAAGATGGCCACGCGATCCCGGTCGTCGCGGTGCGCGTGGCTGGTGAAGAAGTAGTAGGTCGGGGCGCCCGACGGCCCGTGGCTGGGCGGGGGCGAGGAGGGCGGTCCAGGCAGCTCGAGCGGTGGCCAGGAGGCGAACTGGTGCGCGGGCACCGGTGATGACACGCCGAGCAGCGCCGAGCCCGCGCCGCTCCAGTGGGATCGCAGCTCGGCCACCAAGCGCCGGAAGTCCACGACAGACCGGTCGTCGCGCGGCGCGACCAGGTCGAGGGCCTGCACCAGGGCGTCGAGCATGCCGGGATCGGGCTGGCCGACCGCCTCGCTGACCAGCGTGGTCAGGCGGACCGCGACGACCGGGGAGGTCAGCGCGACCGTGCGACCGAGGATCCGCGCCAGCTCGTCGAACCAGTGGTCGAAACCGGCCAGGTCGGCGATGTACTCCACCCGCATCAGGGCCGCGACGAGCTCGTCGACCTCCCGGGGGGCCAGCCGTGCTTGTTGATCACAGGAATCGATGGTGCCTGCGCCGCGTCGCACCCCACCGGGTCACGTACCTCGTCTGCGACCATGACGGTGGCGGCCCCGGCGGCGGCCCCGGCGGAGCCCACGGACACGGCGGGGGTCCGGAATCACGCATCGCCCGGGCCCGGGACGACTGGTCACCGCCGGTGGCATCCCGGACGGCCGGCGTCGGCCGCAACGCCGCCATCTCCAGCAGGCGCCGACACAGTTCCGGCGTCACGACCGCCTCGCGGATCAGGTACCCGGCGATCTCCGCGAGCAGGGCGGGCCGGTGTCCGACCAGCTCCCCCAGCTGGGCTGCGGTGGCCGGGTCGACCATCGGCGCCGCGCTGGTGAGCAGCATGACCGACTCGCGACGACGCAACGGCCCGATGGGCATCGTCCGGTCCCGCCAGGCGTCCACGGTGCGGTCGGCGATGATGATCACATGCGCCTCGCCGTCGGGCAGGAACTCCGCCACCTCATCCGGACTGCCCACACCCGCGAAGATGACCAACCACCCCGCGCTGGGCTCCGGCCCGGCGCCGGCCGCGCCCGGGGCGGGGCCGGTAAGTCCGGTGCGGACCCGCTCGTAGAGCTCGCCGATCTGCCCGGGGACGGCGGTGGTCGTCGAGCAGTCCACCCACCACGAGACGTCGTAGCGCAGCTTGAACCGATGCTGGTACTCGCCAGCGAGCTCGGTCTCCCCGATGTCGGACTGGTCGCCCTCCGGCACCAGCACCACCCGCCGATGCCGGGCCAGACCGTCCCAGATGCGTTCCAGCTCGTCGTCGCGACCGGCGAACAGCTCGTTCTCCCGGCGGCTGCGCCACACCGGGGGCGCATCGCCGGGCCGGCGACCGGGCCGGGCATAGGCGTTCATCGCCGGGCTCCCGCCTGTATCCCCGCCAGCAGTCCGTCGACCGCGGTCGGCTCGAACCGGCTCAGGTCCAGCTTCGGCAGCGTCCGCAGCGGCTCGGGTAACGGTTCGCGGTCGATGACCGCCCGGATGACCTGATTCTCGAGCGGTCCCGCCAGCCCCAGCCGCTCCCACGCCTCGATCTCGGTCTCGCCAGGGTTCTCCGGGCGGGGCGGCCGGTAGTGCCGCGACAGCAGGGCCACGGTGACATCCGGCCGGCGCGCGGCGATGCGGTCAACCGTCTCGGCCAGCCGCTCACCTCTACTCTGCGCCCATCTGACCTGCACGACCCGATGGGAGCCGCGGCGCAGCAGGTATTCGAGCCAGTCCGCCCACTCCTGGTCGGCGCCGACGTAGCTGATGGCGACCAAGCGGGAGACCTCCGCCGTCGGAGTCTGCGGCGGCGGTACGTGAGACGCCGCCGGCGGCGTGGTTCGGCAGGAGGTGGTCGTCGGCGTGGGCACGGGGGATGCCGTCCCGATCGAAGCCGCGCGCCGCGCCTCGTCGCCGTCGCCGTGGGTCCGGAAACCGGCTCTCCCGTTCC
>NZ_CDWRCK010000080.1:0-632 GCF_977927595.1 Frankia sp. CcWB3 | reverse complement strand
CGTTCCCGTTCACGTTCACGTTCACGGACCCGGCCAGCGGAAGGAAGGGGGGCATCGCTTCCGGCGGGTCCCCGGACGAGCCGGGGTGGGAGCCGAAGGCCGCGGCGGCGCGGCGCACCGCGAGGTCGGGCACCGGGTCCAGGGTGATTTGCTGGGCCGCGACGATCCGCGCCGCGAACATACGGACGAACCAGTAGTATCCGCCCGCCCCGAGCAGCATCTTGCGCATCATCCAGAGCAGGCCGCGCTGGCGGTAGGTGTCGGGGAGCCCCGCGCTCGCGTCCGCGAGATCCTTCGTCGCGATCGCCGGGACGGGATCCTGCACCGGACGCCACAGCACCCGGATGAAACCATCCTCCAGCCTGGTCGCACCGGCCTTGCTGAAATTTTCGATGCGCGAGTGGAAGACCTCCCACTCGCGCCCGCACCAGGCGTCCCTGAAAAAGGGATCGGAACAGAGCGCCACCATCACGCGGGTTCCACCGGCGCCGGCGGCCAGGGCCAGGTCGGGGTCCATGCCGGGACGTGGGCGGGTGTCCAGGATTCCGCCCACCGCGGAGCCAACCTGAACCCGCAGCTCGTACTCGAGATCAGCGTGAAAGCGCTGCACCCAGCGCCGATCCTCATCTGCC
>NZ_CDWRCK010000079.1:0-16065 GCF_977927595.1 Frankia sp. CcWB3 | reverse complement strand
TCGGGTTGGAGTACTAGGCCAGGGGAGCGGCGGGGGGCGGCGGCCCGCGGGGGTCCCGCCGCGGCCCGTACGATGACATCACGTCGACGCGGCGATGCGTCCGGTCCCGATCGTCCGCCCGGGGCGCCCCAGGGGTGCATCCGGCCTCTCCCGGTTCCGGTTCCCGCATCCGTCGCGGCGCCCAGGACCAGTCACGGGCCCCGTGCCCACCGCCTACGAAGGGGCCACACGCCATGGCGATCACTCGGGGCGAGGTGGCTCACCTCGCCCGCTTGGCGCGGGTGTCGGTGACCGGCGACGAGCTCGACGCGCTGGCACCGCAGCTCGAGGCGATCCTGTCCGCGGTCGCCCGAGTCTCCGAGATCGCCGCCGCGGACATCCCGCCGACCAGCCACGCCGTGCCGTTGACCAACGTCTTCCGGCCGGACACCATCTGCCCGTCGCTGCCCGTCACCGAGGCCCTGGCCGGTGCCCCCGCCACCGAGGACGGGCGGTTCCGGGTGCCCCGCATCCTCGATCCGGACGAATGAGGTCGCCGCCCGCATGACGGAGAACATGACGGAGAACCCGACACCTCCCGGCACGACCGACGTCGTGCGCCTGTCCGCCGCCGCGACGGCGGCCGCGATCGCCGCCGGCAGGCTGAGCGCCGTCGAGGCGACCCGGGCGGCGTTGGACCGCATCGCCAAGGTCGACGAGACCGTCCACGCCTTCCTGCACGTGGACGCCGACGGCGTGCTCGCCGCGGCCCGGTCGGTCGACGACCGGCGCGCGGCCGGGGAGCGCCTCGGGCCGCTCGCCGGGGTGCCGTTGGCGCTCAAGGACGTCTTCACCACCCGAGGGATGCCCACCACCTGCGGCAGCCGCATCCTTGAGGGCTGGCACCCCCCGTACGACGCCACGGTGGTGAGCCGGCTGCGGGCCGCGGACGTCGTCCTGCTGGGTAAGGCCAACATGGACGAGTTCGCCATGGGCTCGTCAACCGAGAACTCGGCGTTCGGGCCGACCCGCAACCCCTGGGATGTCACCCGCATCCCCGGCGGCAGCAGCGGCGGCAGCGCCGCGGCCGTCGCCGCCTTCGAGGCGCCGCTCGCCCTCGGCACCGACACGGGCGGTTCCATCCGTCAGCCGGCCGCCGTCTGCGGTCTGGTCGGGGTCAAGCCCACCTACGGCGGGGTCAGCCGCTACGGGCTGGTCGCCTTCTCCAGCTCGCTGGACCAGGCCGGCCCGCTGGCCCGCACGGTGACCGACGCGGCGTTGCTGCACGCCGCGATTGCCGGCCACGATCCTCTGGACTCCACGAGCGTCGACGCGCCGGTTCCCGCGGTCGTGGCGGCGGCACGGCAGCGCGACATCCGCGGTATGCGGGTCGGCGTGGTCCGCGAGTTCGCCGGCGACGGGTACGACCCGGGGGTCGAGGCCGCCTTCGCTGCCGCGGTCGAGGCGCTGACGGGCCTGGGCGCCCAGGTCATCGAGGTGAGCTGCCCGCACTTCAGCTACGCGCTGCCCGCCTATTACCTGATCGCGCCCAGCGAGTGCTCGTCGAACCTGGCTCGCTTCGACGCGATGCGCTTCGGGCTGCGGATCGGCGACGACGGCCGGGCCGGGGCCGAGGAGGTCATGAGCCGCACCCGCGAGGCCGGTTTCGGCCCGGAGGTGAAGCGGCGGATCATCCTGGGCACCTACGCCCTGTCCTCGGGGTACTACGACGCCTACTATGGCCAGGCGCAGAAGGTCCGTACGCTGATCAGCCGCGACTTCACCGCCGCGTTCGAGCAGGTCGACGTCCTGGTCTCGCCCACCACCCCGACGCCGGCCTTCCCACTGGGCGCGAAGGTCGATGATCCGGTGGCCATGTACCTGTCGGACCTGTGCACGATCCCGTCCAACCTCGCGGGCGGCCCGGCGATGAGCCTGCCGTCTGGGCTCGTGGACGGGCTGCCGGTGGGTATCCAGATCATGGCGCCGCCGTTCGCCGACGACCGGCTCTACCGGGTCGGCGGGGCGCTGGAGGAGGCGTTGGACGCCGAACGCGGCCATCCGCTGCTCGACGAGGTCCCGGCGCTGTGAGCGGGCGCCCGGCGGTCTCGCGGGTCATCCGTGTTCCGGGGGTGGCGGCCGCGGTGACGGGCCGCCGGCCGCGAGGGAAGGGCGGGAAACGGCGATGGTGAGCCTGCGCAGCGGCCGGCAGGACCGGTTCCTGGTGGGCGTGGTGTGGCTGCTCACCGTGCTGGTGCTGGGCCTCGGTATCGCCACGCTCAACCCGGTCCTGCTCCTCTGGGGAGTGCTCGGCCTACCGGCCGCGGTGTTCCTCACCTACGTGCACGTCCGCGACACCCGCCCACCCAGCGACCCATGAGGAGTTCATCCGGTGAGCACAGTGGCTCCCGCCGGCGCGCTGCCGTCCTACTCCGACGTTCTGGCCTGCTACGAGCCGGTGATCGGCTTGGAGACGCACGTCGAACTTGGCACCGCTTCCAAAATGTTCTGCGGCTGCGCGACGGCCTTCGGTGCCGAGCCTAACACCCAGGTCTGCCCGGTGTGCCTCGGGCTGCCGGGTTCCCTGCCGGTGGTGAACGAGGCGGCGGTGCGTTTCGCGGTCATGATCGGACTCGCGTTGCACTGTGAGACCGCGTCGTGGTGCCGGTTCGCGCGCAAGAACTACTTCTATCCCGACATGCCGAAGAACTTCCAGATCAGCCAGTACGACGAGCCGCTGTGCACGAACGGCTGGCTCGACGTGGAGGTCGAGGGCGAGGTGCACCGGGTGGGCATCACCCGGGTGCACATGGAGGAGGACACCGGCAAGTCGCTGCACGTCGGCGGCGCCACCGGCCGCATCCACGGCGCCACCCACTCGCTGGTCGACTACAACCGGGCCGGCATCCCGCTCGTGGAGATCGTGACCGAACCGGACGTGCGTTCCCCCGAGGTGGCCCGGGCCTACGTGGACGAGTTGCGGGAACTGATCCGGGCGCTCGGCGTCTCCGACGTCCGGATGGAGCAGGGATCGCTGCGCTGCGACGCCAACGTCTCGCTGCGCCCGCGGCCGGCGCCCGGCGGCCCGGACGCTCCCTTCGGTACCCGCACCGAGACGAAGAACCTCAATTCGCTGCGGTCGGTGGAACGCGCGGTGCGCTACGAGATCACCCGGCAGGTCGCGTTGCTCGACGACGGCCAGCGCATCATCCAGGAGACCCGCCACTTCGACGAGGCGTCGGGCCGCACCTCGTCGGGCCGGTCCAAGGAGGAGGCCACCGACTACCGGTACTTCCCGGAGCCGGACCTCACCCCGTTGGCCCTGCCTGCGGAATACGTCGAGCGGCTGCGGGCTGGCCTGCCGGAGCTGCCCGCGGCGCGCCGGGCCCGGCTGATCGCCGAGCACGGCTACACCGCGCGGGATCTGCAGGACCTGCGCAATGCCGCGGTCCTCGACCTGGTCGAGGAGACCGTCGCCGCCGGCGCGGCCCCGGCGACCGCCCGTAAGTGGTGGCTCAACGAGCTGGCCAGGCGTGCCTCGGACGCCGGTCTCCAGCCGCGCGATCTTAAGATCACCCCGGCCGATGTCGCCCGGATCACCGCGCTGGTGGCCGCGGGTGAGCTCACCGACGCGCTGGCCCGCAAGGTCATCGACGGGGTGCTCGCCGGTGAGGGCGCGCCCGACGAGGTGATCGCCGGCCGTGGGCTGGCGATCGTCGCGGACGACGGCGCGCTCACTGCGGCCGTCGACGCGGCGCTCCTCGGCGCCCCCGACATCGCCGAGAAGGTCCGCGGCGGCAAGGTGAACGCCGTCGGCCCGCTGGTGGGCGCGGTGATGAAAGCGATGAAGGGCCAGGCGGACGCGGCGACCGTGCGGCGACTGCTGCTGGAGCGCCTCGGCATCTCCTGACACCGCTTCCCGGCCCTCGCCTTCCCCTGCCCTCGCTTTCCCGGCCCTCGCCCGCCCGATCCCCGATTTGTCGTATTTCAGATGGTTCGCAGGTTTTAGCGCCGTTTGTTCGAGAAACGTCCGACCGGTCGCCGCTGCCCCCGTGCCGTGGGTTGCCCGTCCGTGATCCGAGCTCGGGAGGACCACGTTCTCCCGCCGTGTCGGACCCGCGTGTCGGGTTGCCGACGTCGTACGGCGCGTCGGATGCGAAGAGCCGGAGGCCTCCATAGGGTGGGTCTCCCATCGGGGTGTCACGATCGAGGGGAGAGCGTGCCGCCGTGCCCCTTACACCTTCCGGGTTCACTGCGTCAACCTCCCGCCGCCGGGGCCGGGGCCGCCGGACGGCGATCATCGTCGCGGTCGTCGTCGTCCTGCTGGCCGTCGCCGGCGGCGTCGGCTACGTCCTGAACAACCGCGCCGCCGACCGCGCCGCCGACCGGAAGGTCCAGGCTGCGGCCGACTCCTACCTGGCGGGCTGGCGGGCGCTGACGACTTCCGGTGGGACGGCGACCCCCGGCTCCGCGGCTGTCACCGCCGTCTCCACGCCCGGGAGCATCGACGTCGCGCGCCTGGTGGGCACGATGGCCGAGGTGCGTGACCGCCTGCTCGTCACAGCGGCTACGTTCACCCCGGGCGCGATCAGCCGCGGCGGCGAGACGGCGACCGTGCCGTACCTGGCCAGGCTCACGCTCTCCGGTCTGCCGACGCCGCTGGAGTACACCGGGGCGCTGCATCTCGTCTCGACCGGCGGCGGGTGGCGAGTGAAGGCTGATCCGGTCTCGGTGCATCCGGCCCTGCGCCCAGGGTTGCACCTGGACCGGACCGCCTCCACGGGTAAGCGGGGGGACCTGCTCGACGTGGCGGGCCAGCCGCTACGGGACTCCTCCGACCTGGCGGGCAACCTCGTCGGTCGAACGGCGCCGCTGTCCGGGTTGCAGCGGGTGTACGACGGCCGGCTGCGGGCGCAGGGCGGCGCGGTCGTCGTGCGGGACGCGAAGAACGCGACCGTGCAGACGCTGCACACCTATCCGATGACCGACGGCGAGGCGATCCGCACCACGATCGACTTGCGGGTCCAGCAGGCCGCCGAGGCGGCCCTGGCCACCGCGGCCCGCCCGACCGGGGCGATGGTCGCGATCGACACCCGCACCGGCGCCATCCTGGCCCTGGCCAACCATCCGCCCAGCGGGTCGAGCCGGGCTGTCCGGGGCAAGTACCCACCGGGTTCCATCTTCAAGATCGTGACGGCCACCGCCGCGCTGATGAACGGCAAGGCGCCGGACACGTCCCTGGACTGCACCCAGACGGTCAGCGTCGGCGGGCGGACCTTCCAGAACGCCGAGGCCGAGCAGTTCGGCCCCATCCCGCTGCGGACCGCGTTCGCCAGGAGCTGCAACACCGCGTTCATCCGGCTGGAGGAGTCACTCCCGGACGGCGCGCTGGAGAAGGCCGCCCAGCTCTACGGCTTCGACGGCCGCCCACCGCTGGATATCGCCAGCGTCGGGGGGATCTTCCCGACCCCGCGCGACGCGGTCGAGTCGGCGTCGGCGTCGATCGGCCAGGCCCGCATCGAGGTCTCCCCGCTGCAGATGGCGAGCGTCACCGCGGCGGTCGCGAGCGGTACCTGGCACCAGCCGTTCGTCGTCGGCCAGTCGGCGCGCAGCAACCCCATCCCGCCCGTGGTGCTGCCCCCGCTGCGGGACTTCATGCGGGCGGTCGTCACCGAGGGCACCGCCGCGAAGGTCCCGATGCCCGGCGAGGCCTTCGGGAAGACCGGCACCGCCGAGTACAAGGACGGCAACCCGCCGCCGACCCATGCGTGGTTCGTCGGCTACCGGGGCGACGTGGCCTTCGCGGTGGTCGTCGAGGACGGCGGCTTCGGCGCGGAGACGGCCGCGCCGGTCGCGGCTAGGTTCCTCACCGCGTTGGACGGTGGCGAGATCGGTGCGCCCGGCTCCGGCGGGCAATGACCTGGCTGGCCCCGGTGCCCGGCTGGCCCCGTGCCCGGCGATGCTTGACGTGGGGCGGGAACTCCGGCAGGGTAGAGCTGTGCTTCTCGGGACTCTCGTACGCTCAGAGCGCGCATAGTCGGCTACGTCGACCTGTGCGCCGCCCCTCAGTGCCTCTCGGCACGAGGGGCTTTTTCGTGCAGTGAGTACTGCTTCGTGCCAAGCCTGCGTGGTCGTGCTCAGCTGGCAGAGCCGTGCCCGGCGGGCCCGGTCCCGCCGGTCCCGCAATGCCAGCCGAGATCGCCACGCGTCACGCACATCCCCGGCCTGTCAAGGAAGACGACCAGATGACACGAAAGATCACCGGAGCCCAGTCGCTCGTCCACTCCCTTGAAGCGGTCGGAGCCGATGTGGTCTTCGGCATCCCCGGCGGTGCGATCCTGCCCGCCTATGATCCACTGTTCGACTCCACCCGGGTGCGGCATGTCCTCGTCCGGCACGAGCAGGGCGCGGGTCATGCGGCCGAGGGGTACGCGCAGGCCACCGGGCGGGTCGGGGTGTGCATGGCGACGTCGGGGCCGGGGGCGACCAACCTGGTGACCCCGATCGCCGACGCCTACATGGACTCGGTGCCGATCGTGGCCGTCACCGGGCAGGTCCCCAGCGCCTCGATCGGGACCGACGCCTTCCAGGAGGCGGACATCTGCGGCATCACTCTGCCGATCACCAAGCACAACTTTCTGGTCCAGTCCGCCGACGACATCCCGCGGATCATTGCGGAGGCGTTCCACCTGGCGGCGACGGGCCGGCCCGGACCGGTGCTCGTCGACCTGCCCAAGGACATCCTGCAGTCGGTCACCTCCGTGCTGCCGCACGATGTCTGGCCGCCGGCCCTCGACCTGCCCGGTTATCGTCCGGTCACCCGCCCGCACGGCAAGCAGGTGCGTGAGGCGGCGAAGATGATCAGCGATGCCCGGCGCCCGGTGCTCTATGTCGGCGGGGGAGTGCTCAGAGCCCGCGCTGCCGCGGAGCTGCGGACGCTGGCGGAGCTCACCGGCATCCCGGTGGTCACCACTCTCATGGCCCGCGGCGCCTTCCCCGACTCCCATCCCCAGCACCTGGGCATGCCCGGTATGCACGGGTCGGTCGCCGCGGTGACCGCGCTGCAGAAGGCGGACCTGCTGATCACTCTCGGGGCCCGCTTCGACGACCGGGTGACCGGCAGGCTGGCCTCCTTCGCGCCCGGTGCCGCGGTCATTCACGCCGACATCGACCCGGCCGAGATCGGCAAGAACCGGACCGCGGACGTGCCGATCGTCGGTGACTGCCGTGACGTGATCAACGAGCTCGTCGCCGCGCTCGTCCTGGAGGAGCGGCCGGACCTCGCCGCCTGGTGGCGGGCGCTGGACGGCTGGCGCCGGACCTACCCGCTGGGCTACGACCAGCCGGCCGACGGCTCGCTGGCCCCGCAGTACGTCATCGAGCGGCTCGGGAAGATCGCGGGACCGGAGACCATCTTCGCCGCCGGCGTCGGGCAGCACCAGATGTGGGCCGCGCAGTTCATCTCCTACGAGAACCCCTACACCTGGCTGAACTCCGGCGGCGCCGGCACGATGGGCTACGCCGTGCCGGCCGCGATGGGCGCCAAGGTCGGCCGCCCCGACGCCACGGTGTGGGCCGTCGACGGTGACGGCTGCTTCCAGATGACCAACCAGGAGCTTGCGACCTGCGCGCTGGAGGGGATCCCCATCAAGGTTGCCGTCATCAACAACGGGTCGCTCGGCATGGTCCGCCAGTGGCAGACCCTGTTCTACGACAAGCGGTACTCCAACACGGAGCTCGGGACGCACCCGGACTCCCCGCGGACCGGCGGCGCAGGGGCGTCTGGGCGGGGCGCAGCCGCGTCCAGGAGGGTGCGGGTGCCCGACTTCGTCCGGCTGGCCGAGGCGTTGGGCTGCGTCGGGCTGCGTTGCGAGACGGCGGCGGATGTCGACGCGACGATCGAGAAGGCGATGGCGATCGACGACGCCCCGGTCGTGGTGGACTTCGTCGTGCATCCCGACGCCATGGTGTGGCCGATGGTCGCCGCCGGCGCCAGCAACGACGACATCCGCATCGCGCGCGACACGGCGCCGGACTTCGACTACTCCGGCGACGCCGAGGTGAACCTCTGATGACCCGCCACACCCTGTCCGTGCTGGTGGAGAACAAGCCCGGGGTGCTGGCCCGGGTCTCGGGCCTGTTCTCCCGGCGCGGGTTCAACATCGAGTCACTCGCGGTCGGGCCGACCGAGCAGCCCGACATCTCCCGGATGACGATCGTCGTCGTCGTGGAGGACCTGCCGCTGGAACAGGTGACCAAGCAACTTAACAAGCTGATCAATGTTTTGAAGATCGTCGAGATGGATACCTCCGCCTCGGTGCAACGTGAGCTGATGCTCGTGAAGGTGCGCGCCGACCTGTCGGTGCGGTCCCAGGTCCTCGAGACGGTCGCTCTGTTCCGTGCCAAGGTGGTCGACGTCGCCCAGGACGCCGTCACCATCGAGGCGACGGGAACCCGCGACAAGCTGGACGCCCTCATCCGCATGCTGGAGCCGTTCGGAATCCGGGAACTGGTCCAGTCCGGCCTGGTGGCACTCGGCCGCGGATCGCGTTCGATCACCGATCGCAGCCTGCGAGCGGTCGACCGCCCGGCCTGACCGGGACCGTCGCGCGTCTTTTTCCTATCCACTCAACGAGGAGATTCCCTACGATGGTCGAGATCTACTACGACGACGACGCCTCGCTGGACGTCTTGGCCGACCGTAAGGTCGCCGTCATCGGCTACGGCAGCCAGGGCCACGCGCACGCGCTGAACCTGCGCGACAGTGGCGTCGACGTGCGGGTCGGCCTGCCGGCGGACAGCCGCAGCCGGGCCAGGGCCGAGGAGGAGGGCCTGCGGGTCCTCACCCCGGCGGAGGCGTCCGCCGAGGCCGACATCATCATGCTGCTCACCCCGGACACCACCCATCGCACGATCTACGCGGAGTCCATCGCCCCGCACCTCACCGCGGGCAAGGCGCTGGCGTTCGGGCACGGCTTCAACATCCGCTACGGGCTCATCGAGCCGCCGGCCGGCGTCGACGTGTTCATGGTCGCTCCAAAGGGGCCGGGTCACCTGGTACGGCGGGTCTTCGAGGAGGGCAAGGGCGTTCCCGTCCTCGTCGCGGTGGAGGCCGACGCGAGCGGCAACGCGCTGGCCGTCGCGCTGGCCTACGCCAAGGGCATCGGTGGCACTCGGGCCGGTGCGCTGAGGACCACCTTCACCGAGGAGACCGAGACCGACCTGTTCGGCGAGCAGGCCGTGCTCTGCGGCGGCGCCAGCGCGCTCGTGCAGGCCGGCTTCGAGACCCTCGTCGAGGCGGGCTACACCCCGGAGGTCGCGTACTTCGAGTGCCTGCACGAGCTCAAGCTCATCGTCGACCTGATGTACGAGGGCGGCATCTCCCAGATGCGGTACTCGATCTCGGACACCGCGGAGTACGGCGATGTCACGCGCGGCCCGCGCGTCATCACCCCCGCGGTGAAGGCCGAGATGCGCAAGATCCTTGACGAGATCCGCGACGGCACGTTCGCTCGTGAGTGGGTGGCCGAGGACGACAACGGTCGGCCGAACTTCACCAAGCTCGTGGCGGAGGGCAAGCAGCACCCGATCGAGCAGGTCGGTGCGAAGCTCCGGCCGATGATGTCCTGGATCGCCTGATGTCCTGGATCGCCAGGTAGATCCCGCGGGTCGTCGGGCGGATCGTGCCCTCTCGGGGGCGGCCGTGGTGCGCTGCCGCCGTCCCCGGGTGCGTGCCGTCCCCAGGTGCGTGCCGTCTCCGTCCCGGTGCCGGGCACGCCGTCGCCGTCGGTCGGCGGAAAGGGTTCGGAGTCCACGGCGGGCGTCGGTAGGCTGGGCCCGCCGCGTCGTGCGGTGCCCGCAGTATCCACGTTCATCATCGCCAGGCCGAAGGCCACGTGATCACGCCTCGTTCCGCGTCGCCTCCCGGTCTGACCCGAGGTCGCTAGGAGAGGTCCAGTGCCTGTCGTACTCGTTGCCGAGGAGCTCTCACCGGCCGGGCTGGAGGTGCTGTCCGGGGACTTCGAGGTTCGTCACGTCGACGGTGCCGACCGGTCCGCGTTGCTGCCCGCCATCGCCGACGTCGACGCCGTGATCGTCCGGTCGGCCACCAAGATCGACGCCGAGGTGCTCGCCGCCGCGGGAAAGCTCAAGGTCGTCGCCCGGGCCGGCATCGGGCTGGACAACGTCGACGTCGCCGCCGCCACCCAGCGCGGTGTCATGGTGGTCAACGCGCCGCAGTCGAACATCGTCAGTGCGGCCGAGCACGCGATCGCGCTGCTGCTCGCCGTCGCCCGGCGGGTTCCCGCGGCCAACGAGGCACTGCGCGGCGGCGAGTGGAAGCGCTCGAAGTACGTCGGTGTCGAACTCGTGGAGAAGACGGCCGGCGTCGTCGGCCTCGGGCGGATCGGCGTGCTCGTGGCGCAGCGGCTCGCCGGCTTCGGGATGAAGGTCATTGCCTACGACCCGTACGTGTCGGTGGCCCGTGCCGCGCAGCACGGCGTGACCCTCGTCGACCTCGACGAGCTGCTTCGGCAGAGTGACATGATCACGATTCATCTGCCCAAGACGCCGGAGACGCTCGGTCTGATCGGCACCGACGAGCTGGCCCGGACCAAGCCCGGTGTCATCATCGTCAACGCGGCGCGCGGCGGCCTTGTTGACGAGGCGGCGCTTGCCGAGGTGGTCCGCTCCGGTCAGGTCGGCGGCGCGGGCATCGACGTCTTCGCCAAGGAGCCCACGACGGCCTCCCCGCTGTTCGGGCTCGACAACGTCGTCGTCACCCCCCACCTCGGCGCGTCCACCCAGGAGGCGCAGGACAAGGCCGGGCTCGCCGTCGCCCGCTCGGTGCGGCTGGCGCTGCAGGGCGAGTTCGTGCCTGACGCGGTCAACGTGCAGGCCGGTGGCGTCGTGGCCGAGGACCTCCGGCCGGGTCTTCCGCTCGCGGAGAAGCTCGGGCAGCTCTTCTCCGGCCTCGCGGGCAGCCTGGCCGCGGCGATCACCGTCGAGGTGCGCGGCGAGATCGCCGTGCACGACGTCTCGGTGTTGCAGCTCGCGGTGCTCAAGGGCGTGTTCACCGATGTGACCGAGGAGCAGGTCACCTACGTCAACGCACCGCTGCTGGCCAAGGAGCGCGGGGTCGACGTGGCCCTGGAGACCGCCGAGGACAGCCCCGACTATCACAACCTCGTGACTGTGCGAGGAGTCCTCGCCGATGGCACGCCCGTATCGGTGAGCGGCACGCTTGTCGGCTCGCGGCAGGTCGAGAAGATCACCGCGATCGACGGGTTCGAGGTCGACATCCGGCCCGAGGCGCATCTGGCGTTCTTCCGCTACGAGGACCGGCCGGGGATCGTCGGCGCGGTCGGTGCCCTGCTCGGCGAGGCGCACATCAACATCGCCAGTGCGCAGGTCAGCCGCCTGCAGGCCGGCGGCGAGGCGTTGATGTCGCTGTCGCTCGACGACGCGGTCGCCCCCGACATCCTGGCCGAGATCGCGAAGATCATCGGCGCGTCCTACGCCAGGGCCGTGAGCATCAGCAGCGAATGACTCCTGGGGGAGCCGTGGGGGCCTTCGGCGGTCCGGGGTGTTCCTCGGGTTGCCGTGGATTACCTGGGCTGGATGGGGTTTACCAGGGACACCTGCGGGCGATCCAACGGTAGGCGGTCGATTGGGTACGGGTGGCGGTGGCGTGGGGACGTGATCCAGGTGATCTTTCCGTGGAACGCGCGCCGTAGTCGTGGTGTCGGGTTTACCATGGCTAGTATGGCGTCGCGGCATCAGGACCCGTTCGAGGGGCTTCGCCTGGATGAGCGATTCGTCCGCGGAGCCCGGTTTCTCGAACCGTCCGCGGCCGAGCGCAGCCGGCAGCACGGCCGGCCGGCTTCCAGTCGCTGTCAGGTCGTCCCAGCTCCCCGGGGTCTGCCCGGCTTTTTCCATCGGCTGGTGGCGCCGCCCAGACCGCCGGGCCGCCCCCGCCAGATCGCGAGGATGGTCACGTTCTTGGCCATCATCGTCGGGATGATCACCATCACCGTCGTCGCCCTGCGGCAGACGGCGAACCGGACCAGTCCGACCGCTGCACGGCTGGCGCCGACCACGTCGTCGGGGTCCTCTGTGGCCGCCACCAGGCAGACCGCCGTACCGGCTGCCACCGGCGCGCTGACCGGTCCCCCCGCCGGCTTTGGGCTCAGGCCGGACCTGCTCGCGGCCCTGCGGCCGGGTGACTGCCTGAACTGGACCCCCTATCCGGCGGGCTCGCTCGCCTCGGTCGATCCGGTGGTGCCCGTCCGGGTGAGCTGCGGGGAGCCCCACATCGACGAGGTCACCCGGATGGTCGACCTGGCGGTGCTCTTCCAGCGTTGGCCTGGCGCGTCGGCGATCGCCGAGGTGACGGACGAGCGATGTGCCGGAGCACTGCGCGAGTTCGCCGGAGCCGTCGACAGCACTCCGCACCGTACCGCCGGCACGATCTACCCGTCCGAACCCAGCTGGCAGCACGGTGCACACGCAGCCGTGTGCACCGTGCGCACCGGCGACCTGCGGCCCCGCAGCGGTCCGTCCCGTGTCCCCGGCGCCGTCGCAGCACCTGAGTTTCCTCGCGGTCGGCCGAACATCCGGTAACGTTGGTGCGCGATGCGTGCGCTGCTTCTCCTTAGCCGCCGCGGCGGGGCCTGATACCTGAGCTGGCTTCCCCGTCGCGGTGTTTTCGTGTGTCAGCGTCGGGATCCTCGCCATCACGGCGGTCCAGCGTCCAGGTGCGGCCTGACGCTCCTCTGCTGATTCTCCGGCATCCAGTCACCCCCGTCGCGAACCGTGTGATCACGGTCGCGGGGGACTCTTTCGAGGAAGCAGGAGCAGGAATGACCACGCAGCAGCTGTCCGGCATGCCGGTCGAGAAGTATCGTCCGTTCGTCCCCGTCTCACTTCCCGACCGGACCTGGCCCGAGCAGACGATCACTCGTGCCCCGCAGTGGTGCAGTGTCGATCTGCGCGACGGTAACCAGGCACTGATCGACCCGATGACCCCCGCCCGCAAGATGCAGATGTTCGAGCTGCTGGTGGCGATGGGGTACAAGGAGATCGAGGTCGGGTTCCCGGCGGCCAGCCAGACCGACTTCGACTTCATCCGGCAGCTGATCGAATCCGATCGCATCCCGGACGACGTCGTCATCCAGGTCCTGACGCAGGCGCGGGAGGATCTGATCGAGCGCACGGCCGCGTCGCTGGTCGGCGCGGACCGGGCGCTGATCCACCTGTACAACTCGACGTCCACGTTGCAGCGGCGGGTGGTGTTCGGTCTTGATCGGGCTGGGGTGACCGAGATCGCGGTGCAGGGCGCCCGGTGGTGTGCCCAGTACGCCGAGAAACTGCTGGACGGCACCGATGTGCGCTGGCAGTACAGCCCGGAGTCGTTCACCGGCACCGAACTCGACTACGCGGTGGAGGTGTGCGAGGCGGTTATGGACGTGTGGGCGCCGACCCCGCAGCATCCGGTCGTGCTGAACCTGCCGGCGACGGTCGAGATGTCGACCCCGAACGTCTACGCCGACCAGATCGAATGGGTCGGGCGGAACCTGACCCGCCGGGATGCCGTCGTGCTGTCCCTGCACCCGCACAACGACCGGGGCTGCGCGGTCGCCGCTGCGGAGCTGGGTGTGCTGGCCGGCGCCGACCGGGTTGAGGGCTGCCTTTTCGGCAACGGGGAACGGACCGGGAACGTCTGCCTGGTCACGCTGGGGATGAACCTGTTCTCGCAGGGGATCGACCCGATGATCGATTTCTCGGACATCGACGGGATCCGACGCGCGGTGGAGCACTGCAACCAGCTGCCCGTCCATCCCCGTCATCCCTACGGGGGCGACCTCGTCTACACCGCCTTCTCCGGCTCCCATCAGGACGCCATCAAGAAGGGTTTCGAGGCCATGGAGCGCACCGGCCAGATCCGCTGGGAGGTGCCCTACCTGCCGATCGACCCGAAGGACGTCGGCCGCTCCTACGAGGCGGTGATCCGGGTGAACAGTCAGTCCGGCAAGGGAGGGGTGGCATACCTGCTGAAGTCCGAGCACTCCCTGGACCTGCCGCGCCGGCTGCAGATCGAGTTCTCCGGTGTCGTGCAGCGCCACACCGACTCCGAGGGCGGCGAGGTGACGGCCGAGGAACTCTGGACGATTTTCCGCGGCGAGTACTTCCTGGACGGCGCGGAGGGGTCCGGCCTGCTTGAGCTGCTGGGCTCCCGGACGACGGCGGCGTCGGGCGATCGGGACGAGGTCTCCGTCTCGGTCCGTTTCCAGGGGGGGGCCGACACGGTGATCACGGGAACCGGCAGCGGCCCCATTGACGCGTTCGTCGCGGCGCTGGCCAGCCGCGATCTGACCGTGCGGATCCTGGACTACAACGAGCACGCCCTGGGCTCGGGAGCGGATGCGCGAGCGGCCGCGTACCTCGAGGCGGCTGTCGACGACCGGATCTTCTGGGGAGTCGGGATCGACGCCAACATCGTGACGGCGTCCCTGCGGGCCGTGGTGAGTGCCGTGAACCGGGCTGCCCGGGACCGTTCGGTGCCCGCCGCGCGGACGTCAGGGGACGAGGCACAGCCGGCGGCCACGCCTCTGGCCGGCTGACACGCGCCTGCCTGCCCGTCGTGTCGGGCGAGGGCACCCAGCGGAGAACCGGCGGGTGTCCCTCGCCTCGGCTGGTGCCCGCGCGGGCTGGTCGTGGTGGTGGCGCTGGTATCGCTGGTTAGTCGTGGCGGTCCGCCGGTCCCACGTCGTGGATATTCTGGCGGACCTCGTCCAGCATCGACTCCGGGATATCCGTCATAACATGATCAACTCGCGCGTGGGTGTCGACGGAACGGAGAAGATCGTCTTCGGTGGGGGCGACGATGCGCGTCTCGCAGTCGTGCATGATCGCACCACAGTAGAATTGTTTCATGCTCGGGCGCCGGACGGTGATCTCTGCCGACGCGGAATGACTCCTGGTCGCTGGGCTCGGCGACATGAGCGCCTGCGCGGTCCAATAATGGTTTCGCCTCATGTGGACATTTCCGCGAGCCGTAGCATCAGCCGCTCCATCCGTACCAGGCCGAGTGGGCGCCCCATCTCGGTCACGATTATCACGGGATCGAATCGGCTGGCCCGGGCCCGCGTCATGGCTCGACGCGCGACCTCGGTCACCGGCTCCTCGAGCCGCGCGAAAAGCGTCGTGGGAACACGGCGCGGTTCCGTGCCGCCGCCCGGGCCGCCGGACAGATGCAGGGCGACCGGTCGGCATCGGTTGGAGACGATGATGGTGGCTCGAGGCGCCCGGTCACCGTCCGGTCCGGCCGAATCATCGCCGGCCGCGAGACCGTCCCGGTTCCGGGCGGCGCTCATGGGACAGGACGGACAGTCCGCGGACATGGCGCACCGACCGGATTCACCTATGCTGATCGTGACCTGTTCCATCAGGCTCTCGATGCTCGCGGCGTGGTTGCTGCGTTCCGAGAATTGGTGGATACGCCGAGCCACGGTTGGGTCGAGCTGCTGCCAGTCCCGGGAGGGACGCCCGAGCAGGAATCCCTGGCCGAGCGGAACCCCCAGCGCGACCAGCATGCCGAGCTCGTCGAACCGCTCGACCCCCTCCGCGATGACCCAGGCGTTGAGCCGGCTGGCGAAGGTGCCGACCAGCTCGGTGAGGGCGATCTTGACTTGGTCGTCGTCCACGTTGACCACGAGCGAGCGGTCCAGCTTGACGAAGTCGGGGCGGATTCGCGCCAGCTGCCGCAACCCGGCGTAGCCCGAGCCGACGTCGTCCATCGCCACGAACGCACCGAGGTTGCGCAGTGCGCCCGCGGTGGTCGTCAGGCCGGTGGTGGCGTCGAGGTCGACCGCCTCGTTGAGTTCTAGGACCAGGCGCCGCAGGTCCGCGCGCTGCCAGACTGCCGTGACTTCTGGTGTGGTGAGCAGATGGGGCAGGACGTTGACCGCGAGGAAGCAGCGGTCGGGAAGCCGGTCACGCGCCTCCAGCGCGGCGGCGAGGACACGGGCCTCCAACTGGGCCGCGAGCCCGAGCCGGTCCGCCTCGGCGAAGACGAGGTCGGGCGGG
>NZ_CDWRCK010000078.1:0-16172 GCF_977927595.1 Frankia sp. CcWB3 | reverse complement strand
CGACAGATCCGCTTCCGCGTCGACGCCCGGTACCGGGTGGCGACCGACGCCGGTCTCACCGGCCGTGTCTACGTCCAGAACGCGGAGCTGCACACGCACGGCGTCGGGACGCCCGACCTCGGCCTCGACGACCTGACCGACGGCGACGCGTACCGGCTGCCGTCGCCGTCGACGTTCACGACCTTCGGGGTCCCCGCCCGGTCGGGCCAGCCGGACGGGAATGGCCAGGCCGCCGGCGAGCGGCGCGCGCGGCCGCGCGATCCGGCCCCGGTCGAGACGGCCAAGACAGCCGGAACGGTCGGACGTTGACCACGTCATGGTCCGCGCCGCCGCCCGCGGCACCGTCCCCGGGGCGGACCGGGTCGGCGGACCGATGGCGGCAGGCCGGCCGTGCCCTGCTGGCCAAGCTCATCGCTGAAATGGCCTACGAGGAGCTACTCAGTCCGCAACCCGACGAGCCAGCGGATGCCGCGGCCGGGCCGGCGGGCTCCCCGGGCGGGCCGACACCCACCGCACCGGCGCGGACGAGCGACCTCACGGTGCGCGGCGTGGCCCCGAACGGGCGCAGGCACCCCCCGATCGGACGGGGTCCCATCCAGGTGTTACCGGCTCCGAGCCGCGGGCGCCACGTACGCCTTCACCGCCCGACGTGGCACATTCGGGTCCTGGTGGATCGATGCCGCTACGCTGACCCGCTCGGTTACGCCGCCCGGCCCGGATGGCAGACCCCCCGAACCGGGCACCACACCGACCGTTCCGGGCACCGCACCGGCGGACGACCCGATCCGCTTCCTCCAGGACATGCAGGTCCTGCTCGGCTGGTCCGACCCGGTCCTCGCCGACGTAGTACGCGATCTGCTCACCACCCAGGCCGCCGATCATCATCTACTCGGAACGGCGATTCCCGCGGTGGATCTCGCCAATCTGCCGTTCGTCGCGCTCGAGGGGCACCAGACCGGCCATCCCTGTCTCGTCGCGAACAAGGGACGGCTCGGTTTCGCCGCGGCCGCGGCTGTCTACACCCCCGAGGCACGCCGGCCCTTCCGACTGCGGTGGGTGGCTGCACACCGCGCGATCGGGCGGTACAGCGCCAGCGCCCCCGAGGCCAGCGCCCCCAGAACCAGCGGCCCCGGGGCCATCGACCTTTCCGGACAGGGCTCGTCGACCGCGCCTGACCTGCTCACCACGGAACTCGACGAGCAGACCCGCACCCACTTCACCGATGTGCTCCGCTATATCTGGCTACCCGTCCATCCGTGGCAGTGGGAGAACGTAATCGTGCCGCTCTATGCGGCTGAGATCGCCACCGGTCTGCTGGTCCCGCTAGGCGAGGCACCGGACCGGTACCTGCCCCTGCAGGCGGTGCGCACCCTCGCCAACGTCGACCGGCCGGACCGGCGGAACGTCAAGCTCGCGCTGATAATCCGTAACACGCTGGTGTGGCGGGGGATGTCGGCGGCTGACGCCATCGCCGGACCGGCGATGTCGAGCTGGCTGCTCGGGCTGCGCGACGCGGATCCCTTCCTGCGCGATGTGACCCGGGTTCTCCTGCTTCCGGAGGTCGTCGGCGCCACCGTCCGGCACCCGGCCTACGACGCCGTCCCCGACGCGCCCTACCGCCTCCACGAACTACTCGGCGTGCTCTGGCGTGATCCGGTGGAGCGGTTTCTCGACGGCGGGGAGCGGGCGCGCAGCCTCGCGTCCCTGCTGGCGGTCGGCTCCGACGGTCGGGCAGTCGTCGCCGAGCTCGTGGCCCGCTCGGGCCGGCCGGCACACGACTGGCTCGCCGCGCTGTTCTCCGCCCTCCTGCCGCCGCTGCTGCACCACCTGTACCGGTACGGCGTGGCCTTCACGCCGCACGGCGAGAACGTCCTGTGCATCTTCGATGCCGAGGAGATGCCCCGCCGCATAGCCGTGAAGGACCTCGGCGCGGACATCGAACTGGTGTCCGGCGAGTTCCCCGAGCGGCGGGAGATGCCACCGGAGGCGGTCGAGCACTGCCGGCGGTGGCCCGGCCCGGTCCTGGCCCACTCCCTGCTCTCGGCGGTGTTCGCCGGGCACTCCCGCTTCTTCGCGGTGCTCGTGGCGGATCATCTCGACGTGGGCGAGAACCAGTTCTGGCGGCTCGTGCGGGCGACGGTCGACCGGTACCACACGAGGTTCCCGGCCCTGCGGGAGCGGTTCACCTCGATCGATCTCCTCGGGCCGGCGTTCGGTCGGGTCTGCCTGAACCGCGAGCAGTTCGCGGGCGCCGGGTTCCACGATCGCGCCGACCGGGACGGAGGCCTCGACCTGATGCACGGCGAGGTCGCGAACCCCCTGCACGACGTGTCCACCCTCACGACGGGCCCGGCACAACCGGCAGCCCCGACGGAACCGGCGCCGCCTACGGTATGAACGGAGAACGCATGACATCGTCGCCGGTTCCGACCCCACCATCGGCCCAGGTTCCGGCCCATCCCGACCCCCCGGGCCCGCCTGAGCCACCTGAGCCAACCGGGCGGCCCGCACCGCGGGTCCAGCCCCGCCCGATCGGCCCCGGGTCATCGTCCGATCAGGCGGTCGGGGAGAACGCAGCCGGCCGGGGAGTGCTACGTGACCTGCTGGCCGGAGCCGAACCAGTCGAGGAGATCATCGTCGCCACCGTCGACCTGCAGGGCCGGCTCGTCGGCAGCGCCGTGTCCCCGGAGCACTTCACCGGACCGGTGCTCGCCGACGGCCTCGGCGCCTGCACTTACCTGCACGCCGTTGACGTCGACATGAAGACCGACGGAGGCTACCCCCACTCGCCCTGGTACGACGGCTTCGGTGATCTACGGCTACAGCCCGACCTCACCACGTTGCGCCGCGCACCCTGGCATCCGTCCGACGCGGTGGTGTTCGCGGACGCGTTCTGGCCGGACGGGTCCCCGGTGGACGTCGCTCCCCGTGCCGTGCTGCGTCGACAGCTCGACGCGCTCGCCGACTCCGGTCTGACCGCCTTCGCCGGGACGGAGCTGGAGTTCCTGGTCTTCCGCGAGTCCTACCGTCGAGCTGCGCGGCGCTCCTACACCGATCTCACCCCGGCCAGCCGTTACAACATCGACTACGCGCTTTCCGGCACGGAAGGACTGGACGATCTGGTCCGGCGCATCCGGCGGGCGATGGCCGGCGTCGGGGTGGCGGTCGAGTCCGCGCGCGGGGAGGTCCATCCGGGGCAGTTCGAGATCGTGTTCCGGTATGCCGAGGCGCTGCAGGCCTGCGACAACCACACCCTCTACAAGACCGCCGCCAAGAAGATCGCCGCGGCGGGCGGGCAGGCCCTGACCTTCATGGCGAAGTACGACGGGGGCGAGGGGAACTCCTGCCACGTTCATCTGTCCCTGCGCGGGACGGGCGGGGCGTGTGTGTTCGCGCCGTCCCCCGAAGGTGAGGGGACGCTCGTCCGGCACCCCGGCTTGGCCCCACCGAGCACCGCACCCCCCGGTTTCCCACCCCCCGGCTCTCGCGACGACACCGCCGGGATGTCCGCGCTGATGTGCTCGTTCGTGGCCGGGCAGCTCGCCTGCATGGCCGATTTCGCGTTGCTGTACGCACCCAACGTGAACTCGTACAAGCGCCTGGCGCCGGGCTCCTTCGCTCCGACCGGAATCAGCTGGGGACGCGACAACCGGACCTGCGCCATACGGGTGGTCGGCGACGGGTCGGGGCTGCGCGTCGAACATCGGGTGCCGGGCGGTGACGCGAATCCCTACCTCGCCGTCGCCGGGATGATCGCGGCCGGCCGTTACGGCATCGAGCACCGTCTCCCGCTCGAACCCGGACGGATGGGCAACGCCTTCACCATGCCGGACGTGCCACGGCTGCCCGCGACGTTGCGGGAGGCGGTGGACGGGTGGCGGGCCAGTGCGGTGGCCCGGGCCGCCTTCGGTGATCGGGTCGTCGCCCATCTGGCCCATGCGGCCGAAGTCGAGCTCGCCGGCTACGAGCGGACCGTCACCGACTGGGAGCGTCGGCGCGGCTTCGAACGGTTCTGACCCCGGCCTGCTCCGGGACGGAGTATTCGCGCAGTCCGAACCGCTGATACAGAGTCCGCAACGGGCCAGGGGCCCACCAGTTGTAGTCGCCGGCCACCCGCATGAAGGCGGGGACCAGCACCCCTCGGATGAGGGCGGCGTCGAGCACGATCGCGAGCGCGGTGGCGATCCCGAACATCTGGATGAACCGGACCGACGAGGTACCGAACGCGACGAAGGTGACGGCGAGCAGCGCGGCGGCGGTGCTGACGATCCGCCTAACCCGGGCGAGCCCGGTGGCGACCGCTTCGGTGTTGGGCGCGCCGGCGTCGTGCGCCTCCTTGATCCGGGAGAGCAGGAAGACCTCGTAGTCCATCGAGAGCCCGAAGGCGATACAGAAGAGCAGGACCGGCATGGAGGTGTCCAGCGGGCCGGGGGTGAAGTCGAGGAACCCGGACAGGTGGCCGTCACTGAAGATCCACACCGAGGCGCCGAACACGGCGCACATCACCAGCCCGTTAAGCACGATGGCCTTCACCGGTAGCAGCACGCTGCCGGTAAACAGGAACAGCAGCACGAAGGTCGCCAGCGCGATCAGCCCGAGGGCGACCGGGAGACGGTCGGCGATCGTGGTCTTGCCGTCTACCAGGACGGCGGATGCGCCACCGATCAGCACACTGGTCCCCACGGGCGCCGGCACCGCACGCGCGGCCCGGACGAGAGCCTGCGCCCGGTCCGACGCATAGTCCACCGCGGGCACAACCTGGAGGGAATCCGCTCCGGCGATCGCGAACCGTCGGCTGGCCGGACCGGACGGTACGACCCGGCGCCCATCGATGTGGGACCCGAGGGCGCTATCGACCCGGGCCACGTCCGGCAGTTCGGACAGCGCGGTCGCGTAGGAGGCGAGCGCGGACCGGTCGATCATGCCTGGCCCGGCGGCCTGGACGACGACGTCGAGCGCGCCGCCGATGTCGGCGGCGAACGCGCCCCGCAGGGCATCACCGACGATCCGGCTGTCCGCCGAGCCCGGCTTCAGCACCCGGTCGTCCGGGGTGCCGAAGTTCACGTGCAGAAAGGGCGCCCCGAGGACGAGCAGAACCGCGATCACCGGCAGGCCGGTGAGTACCGGGTGGCGCATCACGGTGCCGGCGACCTGACGCCAGAACGGCGAGCCGGCCGCCTCGCGCACCACGACGGGCGCCGACCCCACGGGCGCCGACCCCGCCGCGCCCGCGGGCCCGATCGCCGCGGCGGCGGCGCACGAGCCCGAGCAGGCCGCCGATCCCCCAGGCGTTGACCCGCTCGCCGAGCACCATCAGCAGCGCCGGCAGGGCCACGACGGCGGCCAGCATCGCGACGAGGGTCACCGAGATCCCGGCGTAGCTCATCGACTTCAGGAAGAACGGCGGGAAGACGAGCATCACGGCCAATGCCACGATCACCGTCGCCCCGCTGAACAAGATCGTCCGGCCGGCCGAGCGGACCGTCCTCTCCACCGCGGTGGCGCGGTCCCGGCCCACCGCCAGTTCCTCCCGGAACCGGCTGACCATCAGCAACGAGTAGTCGATGCCCAGCCCCAGGCCGAGGGCCGTCGCCAGGTTCACCGCGAAGATCGACACATCGGTGAGATCACCGATCACCGAAAGCGCGGCGAAGCCACCCAGCATGCCGAGCAGCCCGATACCCAGCGGCAGCAGGGCGGCAACCACGCCCGCGAACGCGATGACCAGCAACGCCAACGTGATGGGAATGGCGAACGACTCGGCGGCGGCGAGGTCGGCCGAGACGTGTCCGCTGATGTCCTCCCCGACCGTCACCGCCCCCGGCGCGCCCCCCACGACTCGTAATGATCAACGATGTCGGCGGCCTGGTCATCGTCCTGGATACTGGCGACGACAAGCGCCTGCCGGCCATCCCTCGAGCGCAGCGCCGGACCGCCCCCCGTCCAGTAGGACACGACGTCCCTCGCCCCGGCCTGGGCGGCGAGATCGGCGGCAACCGTCTTTCCCGCGGCGACGACCGCCGCGTCATCCACATCGCCCGCCCGGGCGGTCACCAACAGGAGGAAGTTCGGGCGGCCGTGGAAGCGAGCGTCCAGGACGTCCTCGGCCCGGGAGGAGTCCGACGCCGGATCGTCGAACCCCCCCGTCTGGAGTTTGCCGAAGGCACCGCCCGCGAGCCCACCGGCGCCGAGCAGCACGAGAAGCATGAGGACGAGGACCAGACGCGGGCGGCGCGTCACGAGCGCCACGAGCGGAGTAAACACGGAACCCTCCGAAGAGCAGGCGATGCTGAAGAGAACAGTGTTCGCGATCGCTGCTCGTGTCAAGACGCATCCGTTCGCAAAGTTGACAGCGTTCTCGTCGAGACCCACCATGACCGTGGTGAGCAGTCCGGTGCCCCGTCGCGAACGACTGCGGCAGGCCACTCTCGACGAGATCAAACAGACCGCGCGCGCCCAGCTGGCCGAGCACGGCCCGGCTGCGCTCTCCCTACGGGGGATCGCCCGGGTGATGGGCATGGCCCCATCGGCCCTGTACCGCTACGTGGACAGCCGGGAGGTCCTGCTGGCCGAACTGGTCGCGGACGGGTTCGCCTCACTGGCGGAGGCCCTGGAGGCGGCCTTCGACGCGGCCGATCCGCACGACCACCTACGACGCTGGCTCCAGGTCGCCCGCGCGCACCGCCGCTGGGCCCTGGACCATCCGACGGAATACGGACTGATCTTCGGCCCCGGCATCCCCTGCGCCACGTCGACCAACGACCGGATGATCACACAGCTGCACCGCGCGGTCGCGGTGCTGTTCCGCTGCATGAGCGAGTCGACCAGGGCCGGCATGATCGACGCCGCCACGGTGGACGCCCAGCTCACCCCGCCGATGCGCGCCAGCCTACAAGCCTGGGGACGCGACCACGACGTCGCGATCGACGCCGCAGGACTCGCCGTGTGCCTGGCCGTCTGGACCCAGTTGCACGGCTTCATCTCCTTGGAGATGTTCGGGCACCTCCCCTCCGCCCTCGACGACATCGACGATCTGTTCGACCGGCAGATGGCGGACGCGATCATCCGCGTGTGGCGAGGCGGGTACAACCTCGCCACGGTGATGCCCGTCCCGCCGGCCGGCCGGCCGGCCGCGGAGTGACCACCCGGTGCCGACCAACCACCCGGTGTCGACCAGACGGTCTGGTGGTCGACGGTCGGCCGGTCGGCGGCAGCGGTTCAACTGTCCGGCGACCGGCCGCCGGACGGTCAGGCCGAGGTCCGCATTCGCCGCCCCAGCGCGTCGAGCGCGACCCGACGGGTACCCTTGATCTCCGGCAAGCGCGCCTGATAAGCCGGTGCCGTGGCCAACGGCTGGTAGAAGCCGAGCCGCGGGACGAAGTCGGTGTCGTCGTAGCCCGGCGGCCGGTGCAACGCATACGTACGACCCGGGAAAAGCAGGTCGTAGTTGTCGGCGATCTGCCAGATGGCGACGTGCGGGTCGACCCGCCGACGCTGAAAGTACGCCTCCAGAACATCGATTGTGAAACTAATCTCATGGAACTGTTTGACCAGACTGTGGTAATGCTGGCCGACCTGATACTTGATCGGTAGTTCGATCTGGAGACTATCGGAGTAGTCGAGCAGATCGAGCGCCAGAACCTTCAGTGACGTCTCGACGCCGTACCCCCGCGAGAACGCCAGCGCCGCAAAGACGTCCGCGTCGATGACGAACTCCCCGATCAGGGGCTGGATTGTCCGAGTGATGGACGGCACATACCTGGCGAGCTGTTTCGACAACAGCGACCGCAGCATCTCGGTGGTTCGCCCCCCGGGCTGCCCGTCGCCAGTGACTCTACGCGAACTTCCGTTGACGAAAAGCGGGGCGTTATCGGCAGTCACGGCGGCAGCCAGGACACCCACTGTATATGGATCGTAGCTTTCCAGATCGGCGTCATGGAAGATGAGCCGACTACCGAATGCAAGGTAGGCGAGACTACGCATCGCGCCCGCTTTGCCGCCGGTCGTGGTGGCCTCTCGACCCGCGTGGCGCTGCAGGACCGACTCTCCACGCACGACCCAGCTGGCGCCCGCGTCGGTCGCGATGCGCATCAGGCCATGTTCGTCCCCGTCCGACGACGGGTCGACAACCACGCCGATCTCGTCCAGCACGCTGCGCTCCTGCATCCAGCGTTGCCGGTTGAGTGCGATGATGTCGCCGAGAGTTCGAGCCGCCTCCGGGCCACGGGCCGGGATGAGCAGACTCAGAGTGATGCCCTTGGCGAGTTTGTCGACCTCGATCGAGTCGAGGTCGAGGCTGGTGGGTTCGAGCGTTCGCACGGACGCCCCTCTCTCGTGACCTTTCTTGGGTACGGACAGCCCGTACCGGTGATGACGTCCAGATGGGGATCTGGTGCGGCATTGCCGGCGGTATCAGACGGGCTGGGTAGGGAATCCCCCAGCCACCCCGGACCGCACGATTGGGTACCTCCGTTCACAACGCCTCATCCGCCCGAGTCGTCGCCGGTACCTCCCCGCGTGTTCCGGTTCACCACTTCCGCCTCTCGACCACCCGGGAACGACCGGTCCGCCACATGCAGGTACTGGAGCGTCAAAGTATCGGTCTTACGATCGTGTCCGTCACTCCCCATCTTTCTCGAGGGGAACAACCACCGCTTCCGGGACAAGGAGCGAACACTCGGCGCCGCACCAGCACGACACATGACCCCGCCGCGCCACGGAGGGTACCCGACCAAGCACCTGGAGCGGTTGCTCCGGGACCGATCCGAAAGAACTACCCCCGCACGGCCCGCCGATGCCACCGGATGGGCGGAATCGCTCACGGCGTCCTACTCTCTTTCGGTTATGGCCACGGAAGGAAGACCGGCGCGCGACCGGAGCATCCCGAAGACGGACGATCGGGCGGCGCTCGCCGGCCTGCCCGCCGCCGTGGCCGCGCTCACCATCGCGTACGCCAGGGCACCGCGGCGGATACGGCATCCGGGGCCGGGGGCTGCCTACTCAAACCAGCCGTTTCACCGACTTCATGATCACCGACGTCGTGGCCCGGTCCGGCGGAACCGATCGCGACCCGGTCCCGTCCCGCGGCCTTCGCGGCGTACAGCGCGCGATCCGCGGCTGCGACGAGCGCGAAGGTGTCGTCCACGTGATCGGGGAGGGCCGCCGCTCCGACCGAGACCGTCACCGCGATCAGCAGAGACTCCTCGCCGCTGTCTCCCCGGACACCGGCACCCGACCGGGTCTGGCCGCGCGCCCTCGTCGGCTCGGTAGACCCCGCCGCCCCGGACTCCCCCGTTCGGGCCGGCGGGTCCAGAACTCGCGGCGCGGGCACGACGATCCGGACGGGTTCCCGTCCGACGCCGCGGCGCAGACGTTCGGCGATATCGGCGAGGGCGCCTCCCCGGACATTCAGCGTGAGCAGCGCGAACTCCTCACCCCCGTAACGGGCGACGACGTCACCGGGACGGGTCACGACCAGCAGTCGCCGAGCCACCTCCGTCAACACCTGATCACCAGCCGGATGGCCGAATCGGTCGTTCACCGACTTGAAGTGGTCGACGTCGACGAGGATCAGCCCCATTCCGGATCCGGTGCGTCGTACCCGACCGGCCGCCAACCGCATCTCGGCCTCCAGATAGCGGCGGGTACGCAGGCCGGTCAGCCCGTCCGTGATCGCCAGACGCCGCTGGTCGGCCTCCAGGCCCGCCATCCGAACGATGATCAGAATCATCATGATCGCACTTACGGCCACGACGACCAGCAGATCCCGTAGATCACCACGGATCACCTGCACGGCCAGCACGGTGGGAGCCACCAGCCCGGCGCTCGACAGTGCCACCAGGCGCCAGCCGCTGCGCGCCTGCGCACGCGGGGGCGCCGGCCGCGTGAGGTCGACCATGGTCGGATGCAGCGCGGCGGCGCCGAGGGCGAGGTTGCCCGTCAACCAGATCGCGTCGAGGTAGTTGCCGACCTCGAAGGCCCCGTTCGTCTGCTGCGCGACGTAGATGGTGTCGGCGGTCAGGATGGCGAGCAGGTTGCCCGCCAGCAGGAAGAAGGCGGGTGGGCGGCTCCCGTGCCCCACCACGAGACGGATGGCCACCCCCAGCAGCGCCAGATCCATCGCCGGATAGGCCACCGAGGTGACGCCGACGAACAGCTCCTGGCCCGCACGCACCTGCGGCGCGATCAGGTAGAGCCAGGACAACAGAACCGCCGCGAGCAGGAACATCGACCCGTCGAGCAGGCCGGCGATGTCCCGTTCCTGGGTCCGTCGCCGGGTCAGCAGAACGAGACCGACGACGAGCAGCGGGTAGTGGCCCAGATACAACGCATCCGGCAAGGCCGGATAGTCTGTGATGTCAAGCACATAGTGAAAGATGTAGAAGGCGCCATCGCCTATGGCGTACATCACCTGGCTGATTCCGATCAGCAACCAGGGACGTCGGTCGGTCAGCTCCTGGCGTTGCAGGCCGAGGAACACGGCCCCCGCGGCCGAGGTGCTGAGGCAGAGGTAGATGACCAGCCGGACGACGCGTGGGCCGCCGGTCGTGGGAAGCTGGCCGTAGACGAGGATGGCGATCAGACCGAGACAGAGATAGACGAGCCAGACGTGGCTACGCCAGGCGCGCCGCCACGATGGAGCCGGCATCACCCCTCGGTTCGCGACGCGGGATCCGTGCGGGACAGCGGGCGTGGCAGCGGTGCCGGGGTCCGCCGGGAGGTCCGGACCGGTGCGTCGCCCGGCTGGGCGTGATGCCGTCGATGGGCGTTCGTTGTCGGGTTGACCGAGGGAATCGGACCTGTCGACCATGCAGGACCGGCTGGCGGTGAACAGCCGCCCCGGAAGGACCGGGCCATGAGCAGCCTCTCAGTGTGAACATGCGGGTGGCACGCGTACCGGCCGCGTACGCCTGTGGTGCCTTGCGGCATTCCGTTGCCGCTCACGGCACCCACAGCAACACTGATCCCACCCGCCTGGCTTCGGCGGGTCGAACGACGAGTCGAACGCCGCGACCTGCTGAAACCGTATCGAATGGTTGCTCTTCGTACAGGAGCGTTTGAAGCCTGATGGGTACTCTTATCTGATCATTTGTCCACTCATTGTGCGGGATCCGCCCCGCTCGGACGGATCCCGGCTGGGGCGGTCACGAAGGGCGAGCCTCGCCCGGACCACTACGAGCTGATGATCGGAAAGTCAGGCTGACGACCGCCGTCGCGGACGTTTCCGCGACGCACCTCAGGGGTGGGCGACGAAGTTGAAGTGCGCCCCCGACGCGAAGGCCGCCCGGAACATGGGCAACGTGTAAGGACCGTCGCCGTCCAGATCGAAGATGCGCAGCCCGAGATCACTGTCGACGAGCGTGTACATCTCGTCGGCCGTCGTGCCGTAGTCCCGGGCACCGGCACCGAACTCGAAGACGAGATACGGCCGGCTGAAGCCGATCAGCTTCTGGCCGCCCTTGAACACCCCGTACTCCGCCCCCTCGACGTCGACCTTGATCAAGGCCGGCCGGTAGTCGGCCGGCATCGCGTCGTCCAGCGTCTCGACCGCGACCTCGATCTGTTCGACGTCCTCGCTGTCGGGCACCCGATCACGCAGCCCGCTGTAGGCGGGCCTGCTACGGACGTAGGTGAAGGGCAGCACCCCCGGCTGGTCGGCGAGCGCGGCCTGCCGTACCTCCACCGCCGGGAAATCGGTGGTCAACGCCGCGGCCATGTGCGGCAACGGCTCATAGGCGACGTGCCGGCCTCCCGGGGCGTGCTGGAGGATGATCCGGAGAACGTTACCCTTGTGCGCGCCCACGTCGATACAGTTCGAGTCCTCCCGGAGAACGAAGGACAGCAGCAGCGCCAGATGCCGATCGTCGCTGCGATTGCGGCGGGCGGTAGGGACGACGTTGTCACGCACCAGCTTCAGCGCCGGACCGAGGCCGATGTCGACCGCCACCCGCCGGGCCCTTGCCAGCTGTTTTTCCATCCGAGGATCCATCCGCCGTGGCCTCCTGTTGTTCAAGCGGCGACCTGCCGGAGTGTCATCGCCGAATGACCCGTTATGACAGTCAGTACACCACTATTGGGCGAACATGATCCATGGTCAAGACCGGCAACAGGAATTTCAAGTCCACTTCATTCCCGCTCGACCCCGCTCGGACGAGCGGACGAGCGGACGAGCGGACGAGCGGACGAGCGGACGAGCGATAATCCTTACGCCACGAAGAGTTCGACTTCTGAACTCTTCCGTCAGGGAAGGGTTTGGAGGTCGCGGCAGACTACCCAGCGGGACCGTTCGGCCTCGCATCGGCCGCCGCCGCGATGGAGAAGATCGACGGCGGCCGCGTCAGCATCCCGTCTTCAGCGGGCCCCCGCGAGAATCTGCTCGTCGACCGGCTCCGCGGCGAAGGATCCCACCGGTGGGCAGGTGCAGACCAGGTTGCGATCACCATAGGCGCCGTCGATCCGACGTACCGGGGGCCAGTACTTGGCGGCCCGCAGCGAAGCGACGGGATAGGCCGCCACCGATCGCGGATAAGCGTGCGACCATTCGTCGGCGGTAACCATCTGTGCGGTATGCGGAGCATTATTCAGAGGATTGTCGGTCCGCGGCCAGATACCGTCTCCAACCTTTTCCACCTCGGGCCGAATGGAGATCATCGCGTCGCAGAAACGATCGATCTCGCCGAGATCCTCACTCTCCGTCGGCTCGACCATCAGTGTTCCGGTAACCGGGAAGGACATGGTCGGAGCATGGAAACCGTAGTCGATGAGACGCTTCGCCACATCGTCCACGGTGACGCCGGTCATCTTCGTCAACGGCCGTAGGTCCAGAATGCACTCATGGGCGACCAGCCCGTCCCGGCCCGCGTAGAGCACCGGATAGTACGGACGCAGCCGGTGGGCAATGTAGTTGGCGTTCAGGACGGCCACCGAGGTCGCCCGGCGCAGGCCATCCGTACCCATCATCCGGATGTAGGCCCACGGAATCATGAGAATTCCGGCCGAGCCCCATGGGGATCCCGAGATCGGGCCCACTCCGGTGGCCGGTCCGGCCTCCGGCCGCAGCGGGTGGTTCGGCAGATAGGGTAGGAGTTTCTCGACCACGGCGACCGGGCCGACCCCCGGACCCCCGCCACCATGCGGGATGCAGAACGTCTTGTGCAGGTTCAGGTGGCTCACGTCGGCCCCGAACTGCCCCGGCCTGGCGAGCCCCACCAGAGCGTTGAGGTTCGCTCCGTCTACGTACACCAGGCCGCCGGCCTCATGCACGATCGCGCACGCCTGCCCGATGCCCTCCTCGTACACACCATGGGTCGACGGGTAGGTGACCATCAGCGCCGCCAACGCGTCCGCGTTCGCGCGGGCCTTGCGGGCCAGATCGTTCAGGTCGACGTTCCCGTCGTCGTCACAGGAGACGACGACCACCCGCATTCCCGCCATCGCGGCGCTCGCCGCATTCGTCCCATGCGCCGAGGAGGGAATGAGACAGATGTTTCGCACCACGGACCCGGGAACAGCATGATCGCGGTGATAGGCCCGGATGGCGAGCAGCCCGGCGAGCTCACCCTGACTGCCGGCATTCGGCTGGAGGGAAACCCCCGCATACCCGGTGATCTGCGCAAGCCAACGCTCTAGGTCCTGAATCATCGCGAGATATCCGGCGGCCTGGCCCAGCGGAGCAAATGGATGGATGTCGGCGAATTCCGGCCAGGTGACCGCGGCCATCTCCGTGGTCGCGTTGAGTTTCATCGTGCACGACCCCAAGGGGATCATGCCCCGGTCGAGAGCCAGATCAAGATCGGACAGTCGACGCAGATAGCGGAGCATCGCGGTCTCCGACCGATGGTCGTGGAACACCGGATGTTGCAGGTAGGGATCCGTACGCACCAGTTCGGCGGGCAGCGCCACCAGCTCGTCCGCCATCTGGTCTGCCTGGTCCGCGCGGGCCATGAGATGATCGCTCGCCGCCGCGACGGGCCCGGTCCGAGCCCCGGTCCGGATCCCGCTTTCGGTCTCGGTCTCGGTCTCGGTCCAAGTGATGCCCGCCGTGGCCTCCGGGCCCACCCCGAAGGCCGACCAGACGGCCCCCAGCTCGGCCCGGCCCGTCGTCTCGTTGCAGGAGATGCCCACGTGGTCATCGTCGACCAGCCGCAGGTTCACTCCCCGCGCCAACGCGTCCGCAACCACCTGGGCGGCCCGGCCCGGTACCGCGGCGAGGACGGTGTCGAAGAACGCGTCGTGCACCACCGTCACACCGGCGGCGCGCAGGCCTTCGGCGAGGCGCACCGCGTGCCCGTGGAGGCGACGCGCGATCCCGGCCAGGCCCTCCGGGCCGTGGTAGACCGCGTACATAGAGGCGAGTACCGCGGGCAGCACCTGGGCTGTGCAGATGTTGCTCGTCGCCTTTTCCCGCCGGATGTGCTGCTCACGGGTCTGCAGGGTGAGCCGGTACGCGGGTGCGCCGTCCGCGTCGACCGATACCCCGACGAGCCGCCCCGGCAGGGACCGCTCCAGCCCCTTGCGCACTGCGAGGTAGCCGGCGTGCGGGCCTCCGAAGGACAGCGGTAGCCCGAACCGCTGCGTGCTCCCCACCGCGATGTCCGCGCCGAGATCACCAGGCGCCCGCAGCAGGGTCAGCGCCAGCGGATCGGCGGCGATCGTGACGACGATGCCGCGCTCCCTCGCCGCTGCGATCACACCACGCACATCCCGCAGGACGCCCGCCGGCCCGGGATAAGACAGCAGCAGGCCGAAGGTCGCATCCAGTTCCGCCGGGCCCACGGCCGTGAGTCCGGCGGCGAGATCCGCGACCACCACGTTGATCCCCAGCGCCTCCGCCCTGGTCGCGACCACCGCAATGGTCTGCGGGAGGGTGTCGGCCTCGATGAGGAACGTCGTGCGGGAACCCTTCGCCGTCCGGAACGCGATCTGCATCGCCTCGGCCGCCGCGGTCGGCTCGTCCAGCAGGGAGGCTCCGGCCACCGCCAGGCCGGTCAGATCAGTGATCATCGTCTGGAAGTTGAGCAACGCCTCCAGGCGGCCCTGGGAGATCTCCGGCTGGTACGGCGTGTACGCTGTGTACCAGGAGGGGTTCTCCAGGATATTGCGCTGGATGACTCCCGGCATCACCGCGGGATGGAACCCCAGCCCGATCATCGAGGAAACCGGTCGGTTCCTGCTACCGAACGCGCGTAGGGCCGCGAGCACCGCGGGTTCACTCAGCGCCGCGGGAAGATCCAGATCCTGGTCACGGATGCTCGCCGGGACGGCCGCATCAGTGAGCGCGGCCAGTGATTCCACGCGCAGCGCATCCAGCATCGCCCGTTGGGAGGACGGGTCCGGGCCGATGTGCCGATCGGCAAACCGCGAGATGGCCGCGGCGGGCAGCCGCCTCGCACCGTTCCTGCCCACCGCCGCGGCGCTACCCTGCCGCGGCGCCCCCGACCGCGCGTGCGACGACGCGGGAGCGGTCGTGGCGGCCATGGCGGCCGTGGCCGGTCCATCGGCATAGGGGGTGTCGTCGTACTCGGTGACGTCAGGCATGATGACTGCTCCGGAGGTCGGGCGACGACGGATCATGCCGGCGCCGCGGCGGGCCTCCCCCCCTGTCATAGGCCTGAGAGCTTCACCGGCGCCGCCGCCGGCAGTCCGGGGAGCTGCGGGCGGGGAACGCGGCTTTCACCGTCGGCGGGACACCTCACGGCGTCCACTTTCCAGAGTTGCCTGACCCGGCGGTTGGGGGCCTGAGAGTTTATGGGGAGAGCTTGCTCCTTCGGCGTCCCGACCAGCGAGCGACCGGGACTCTCCCGCACAGGTGTGAGCGGCATCGGTATGGAGTTGTGGGACGGGGCACGGATGACCCGGGGATGCCTACCAGTAGCGAATGATCGGCTCCCGACTGGCGCCGGTCCCCTCGACGCCGGCTGCGTTCAGCCACGATTCCACTCCCCGAACACTAGCTGCGGGAGCCCGGCGGGCCAACCAGTGACCCCCACCGAAACCTGTTCGCAACATGAACCCACGAACCCGTGGAGCCGTGGGCCGTGGCCACGGGACCATCGGTCGTCCGCCATCCGATCCTGCGGGCGGAGGCGGCGGCCTCGGCGTCAGGGCCGCCCGCCGGTAGGCGATACGAGCGCGGACATCTATGTATCTAGGGCCTGTTTGGGAAGTTCATC